>NZ_JACGWF010000271.1:0-248 GCF_014077595.1 Colwellia sp. 6M3
GTCTAAAAATTCAGTTGTCCTAGTGACACATTTATGTGTCCCCATCGTCTAGAGGCCTAGGACACCGCCCTTTCACGGCGGTAACAGGGGTTCGAATCCCCTTGGGGACGCCACTTACTTATTTTAATAGGGAAGTGTAGTGTTATTAAGAAAGCTCGCCTGAAACGAGTCTAAAAATTCAGTTGTCCTAGTGACACATTTATGTGTCCCCATCGTCTAGAGGCCTAGGACACCGCCCTTTCACGGCG
>NZ_JACGWF010000276.1:0-242 GCF_014077595.1 Colwellia sp. 6M3
AAAGCCATTAATCGTCACCAATCTTTCCATGTTATCTTGGCTTTGAAGGCGTAAACTTTCGATATCCGTGCCATCACTTTTCCAGACTTTATGGTATTCCTCTACAAGCCAACGGTGCTCATAGTAGCTGATGATAGCTAAGGCGTCTTCTTTGCTGGTGACTGGTTCACTGGTTAATAGGTGCCAGCTTAAGCCGTTCTCAGCGTTTCCTCTCTCTGCACTGCCGACATAGTAAACTGGGA
>NZ_JACGWF010000189.1:0-1395 GCF_014077595.1 Colwellia sp. 6M3
TTTTTCGTTTATACCTAACTGGATATTTTTGTGTCTTTGCGAGCACCGTTCGCGGATAAGCTTTTCGCTTTCTTTTCTCCGGTAATATTAGCCGTTTACCGTTTTCACGTAGTTCTTTTAGCTTTTTAGGGATTGTCCCGGGGCTTCGACCTGAGCACCATAAAAACTCGTCTTGTATCAGGTATAATGCGTTTATGAAACTGATGCGTAATGGCTCCACTTTATGGGCTTTAGCCATCTCTGCCATTTCAAGTCTCACGATATTGTATGACGTCAGAATACCCCAGAGCTCTTGATAAATACCTTCCTGTTTCAAGCTCCGTAGCGCTGGCTTATTAGATAATTGATATTGCTTGAGCTCACCATATCCTCGCTCTATTTCCCATCGTTGCCAATAAACATCGAGTAGCGCTTTTAGCGGGTACTTTTCTGGACAGGCGCATGAGGTGATGAACCCTTTTATTTCACCTTTAGGTGTCGGAATTTGAATAAGCCTTGCTTGCCATGTATCACCTAGGTAAGGGGCTGATTTTTTAGCTTGTGGCGAAATAGGCATTGTTATTAAGTGGTCGTAATCGCTAAATGATTCCGTTATTTCATAGCGCATTTTACTTTTGATGGGCGTAAGCCAATGATGATTTTCGCTAACACCTTGCCAGCTCGTGAATAGTTCAGCCGAAAAGAAACCTCTATCAAATAGAGTTAGTGAATGTTCAGGTGCTGAGCCAACAAGCTGTTGAGCATAATGAATTTCACTTTGAGTAATGGGGCCAAACGCTGCATCGGATATTAAATGCGTTCTTGTCGACATCAAGGTTACAGCAAGTACTGAGGGGAAGTTCGTTGTCGATTGAGCATAGCCAAAATGACGGTTACTCGGCGTATCTTGGGTTTTAAATTGTGTACCGTCAACGCTTAGCAGCTTTAAACCACACACGTCATCAAAAGTTTGCGACTGCTCCCACTGCGTTGCTGTATGTTTAAAAAGGTGTTTCATAGGCGCTGCGCCTAGCTTTTCTTTCCCTTTTATAATACTGCTGGTCGCCAATGGTAGAAGCTCTCCTTTTGCGTCAGGAAAAGCGAGATCTAGTTTGTCACAGACTTCAGATATTGAGCGGTTTCTTAATAAACCAATTCCTAACACAAGCCAAGCGGCTTGTTCGGCGGGGAAGCGTCGTTTGCGTACAGAGGCTCTTCCTGTTTGGGTAACAGCTTCTTCAATCCACTCAAGGGGAATGTGCTTAGTGAACGAATCAATATCACGATCTTGGCAAAACTCAGTCGTAAGGTGTAATTCTTTAATAAATTCAGACATAAAAATAGGCCACAACTTCTGTTGTAGCCTATTATGAGCCCTTTGAAAGATCGTTCAATTAGCTTAAACGATCTGCATTA
>NZ_JACGWF010000282.1:0-214 GCF_014077595.1 Colwellia sp. 6M3
AGGCAACGTGGTGTATCAACCGGCTACGCAAGGAGCTTAAGGCGCATAGGCGTACAATAGGATATTCTGTATGACGGTTTTTACTGTGCTTAATATAGTGAAAGTGCTCAGCAAGAGCAGGTGTATCAGGTGCACGAAATTGCGTTCCATCGACAGAAAATAACCGGAGTCCATACCACGTATCATCAGCATCTTCTTCTTGTGTCCAATGGGC
>NZ_JACGWF010000283.1:0-214 GCF_014077595.1 Colwellia sp. 6M3
ACGTTGTTGAGAAGTTAGATTTAACACTCACTGATACCCTGGGCGATACGGTTGCTCCAAGTGCTATTCCTCAAGCGAGACAGCGCCTGAGTAGCGACCCCCTCCAAGCCTTATTTCACCTATGTGCAGCCCATTGGACACAAGAAGAAGATGCTGATGATACGTGGTATGGACTCCGGTTATTTTCTGTCGATGGAACGCAATTTCGTGCACC
>NZ_JACGWF010000284.1:0-214 GCF_014077595.1 Colwellia sp. 6M3
GCCCATTGGACACAAGAAGAAGATGCTGATGATACGTGGTATGGACTCCGGTTATTTTCTGTCGATGGAACGCAATTTCGTGCACCCGATACACCTGCTCTTGCTGAGCACTTTCACTATATTAAGCACAGTAAAAACCGTCATACAGAATATCCTATTGTACGCCTATGCGCCTTAAGCTCCTTGCGTAGCCGGTTGATACACCACGTTGCCT
>NZ_JACGWF010000234.1:0-344 GCF_014077595.1 Colwellia sp. 6M3
CACCCGAGTTCTCTCAAGCGCCTTAGTATTCTCTACCTGACCACCTGTGTCGGTTTGGGGTACGATTCCATATAATCTGAAGCTTAGAGGCTTTTCCTGGAAGTATGGCATCAACAACTTCATCACCGTAGTGACTCGTCTCGTGTCTCAGGTTTAGTGTTTGTCCGGATTTACCTAAACAAACGCCCTACTCACTTTCACATAGACTACCAACGCTATGCTTGCTTAGCCTGCTCCGTCCCCCCATCGCAATTATATCGAGTACAGAAATATTAATCTGTTTCCCATCGACTACGCCTTTCGGCCTCGCCTTAGGGGTCGACTTACCCTACCCTGATTAACAT
>NZ_JACGWF010000098.1:0-14484 GCF_014077595.1 Colwellia sp. 6M3
GAATTATTTCAATCTATTGAAGCATAACAATTAAGTCAATTTTTAGCAGTACCTATTTTTATAAGATGTTTTTTGTTTAGACGTCTAAAAGTCTGTTGATATTTGGTTTTAGATAAGGTTAAATACTCACGCTGAAAATTTGAATAAATTATATGAGGTTGTTGAGCTTTTATATTTGTAGCTAACAATGTTTATGATAATTTTCGCACCAGAAGAGGCGCAATTACCAGGTAAGTAACAAGAGGAGCCCATCCACTGACTGTTACCTAGGGGGATAATTGCCGAGAATGTTGATATTGGGTTATATCACATTCGGTCACTAAGGCTGAATCCTTAGGGCTGTCACCGCTAAAATTTTTTAGCATAGGGTGGAGAGCTTCTGGCTGAAAAGTACCGTTCGAATAACTTATTAAATCATCGTTATTCGCTCTACACTCAGTCATGCTCTTCCTGTTAGTTATTTGCCTTTAAAATTTACTGAACGTTACAAAATATCACACAGTAAACAGGCTTTTAGGAAGATTATTTATGTTAAACTGTTATTATCTGCCGTTAAATACGGATGCTAGTATCATCGAAAATTTATCTCACTGTATTACTGCTAAAGTTCTACCAACTGCATGTCTGGAGAACTCACATGTCTGCTAAAGTCATTAATAATATTACCGTAGCAAAATTTGGTGGCACCAGTGTGGCTGATTATCAAGCCATGTTGCGCTGTGCCGATATCATTAAAAATAATACAGTTAACCGTGTAGTGGTGGTTTCAGCAAGTGCTGGGGTAACTAACCATTTAGTGCGCTTAAGCCAAGCAGACGTTCCTAGTGAAGAGCGTGAACAAATTATTAGTAATATCGCTGATATTCAATATGCGATAACACAACATTTTATTAAACCTGACGCTATAAACAGTGAAATATCAGCATTACTGATATCTTTGCGTACTTTTGCTGATCAACAAGCTTCAAATCACACCATGAAAAACAGTGATAATATCTTAAGCTTTGGTGAACAATTCAGTTCACGTATATTTGCTCAAGTATTACAAACTGTAGGCGTTAATGGTCATTACTTTGATGTTCGTCAAGTCATGAAAACCGATGATTTATACGGTAAAGCCCAAGTGGATTTATCGCAATTAGCCGCTAATGCTAAAACATTACTGTTACCGCTACTAAAAGATCAAGTTATTGTTACACAGGGTTTTATTGGTAGTGATCAGCAAGGTAACACCACAACGCTTGGTCGCGGTGGTTCTGATTATAGTGCGGCATTATTAGCTGAAGCTATTCAAGCGAGTAACTTGAGTATTTGGACTGATGTGGTGGGAATTTTTACAACCGATCCTCGCATAACCGATCAAGCGCGTTCAATAAACGAAATTAGTTTTGGTGAAGCCGCAGAAATGGCAACATTTGGTGCAAAAATTCTTCACCCGGCAACATTAATTCCAGCCATGCGCCAAGATATTCCTGTTTTTGTTGGCTCAAGTAAAGAACCTGACGCTGGTGGTACAAGAATACAGCGTAATGTTGAATCTAGTCCCACTTATCGCTCAATTGCACTGCGCCGTGAACAAACACTAGTAACCGTTAAAAGCCCACAAATGCTGCATGCCAGTGGTTTTTTAGCAAAAGTTTTTACTGTATTAGCAAAGCATCAATTAAGTGTTGACCTAATCACTACAAGCGAGATTAGTGTTGCCCTAACGTTTGATAACCCGTATGGCTCTACACAAGCTTTGTTAACCAAAGCTGTAGTTGAAGAGCTTGAGCAACTTTGTGAGGTTAGCGTTGAACATGGCTTAAGTTTAATTGCGGTGATCGGTAATAAAATTCATGGCACTAAAGGTGTTGGTAGTAGCATTTTTGATAAAGTGAATGATTTTAATATTCGCATGATTTGCCATGGTGCAAGTAATCATAACCTTTGTTTCTTAGTGCCAGAAGCCGATGCTAATCAAGTGGTGGAGCGTTTACACGATACACTATTTAATGGTTAAGCTATGCGTAAATATGCCGGCTAGCTCTTTTTAATGAGAGCTTTAATAAAAACTTTTAATTAAAATTAGACAAATACTAAACACTAAAAAGGGACATTTAACTGTCCCTTTTTAGTATTTATGTTTAAATTTTCTCTTAAACAATCGATAACTGTTTATTCGTACGGGAGAGGATCGGTAATATTATTATCAGCAAACGCTTCTAAGCGCTCTTGACACGCACCACATTTACCACAGGCTTTCTCACGACCGTTGTAACAAGTCCAAGTATCTTCATAACTTAAGCCCATTTTTAAACCATCAGTTAAAATATCTGATTTATTATTGGTTAAATATGGGCTAAAAATCTCAACTGCTTCGTAATTAGCTATTTTACAAACATCATTCATTTTCATAACAAATTCAGGGCGACAATCAGGATAAATTGCATGGTCGCCAGAATGAGCACCGTAATATACTTGTGAAGCTTTTACCGATACTGCATAACCTACCGCAAGTGAAAGTAAAATCATATTTCGGTTTGGCACTACGGTTGATTTCATGCTTTCAGCTTCGTAGTGACCTTCAGGGATCTCAATATCATCGGTTAAAGACGATCCGGCTAATATTTGGTTTATCGCCGAAATATCTATTACTTTATGAGCAACACCTAATTGCTGGCAAACTTTACTGGCGCAGGCAATTTCTTTCACATGTTTTTGGCCATAATCAAATGTTAAGGCATAAACTTCTTTACCATCTTTTAAAGCTCGGTTTAGTACCGTGAATGAATCCATGCCACCGGAAAAAATTACTACGACTTTATTACTCATATTTTAGTTCTCTTGAGGTATAATATAAAACTTGCGCATTCTACTCGAAATTATCTAAGCATTAAAGAAATGACCACACGTTATAAAATAAATGAATTGTTTGAAACTCTGCAAGGCGAAGGCTCGTTTACAGGCCAACCGTCAATTTTTCTACGCTTACAAGGCTGTCCCGTTGGCTGTTCGTGGTGCGATACCAAACATACGTGGGATATTCATCCAGAGTTAGAAATTAGCAGTAATACGCTATTAAGCAAATCAGAAGAAACTGAACAATGGTCGAATTTATCGTTAGATAATATTGCTGAAATATTCAACCAGCAGAACTATAAAGCTAAACATATTGTGATCACCGGTGGCGAACCTTGCATGGTTGATTTAACTGACCTGTGTTTATATTTTGAAGCATTAGGTTATAGCTGTCAGGTAGAAACATCAGGCACGTTTGAAATTAGAGTATCTGAGCAATGCTGGGTAACCGTTTCACCTAAAGTAAATATGCGTGGTGGCTACAAAATTTTAGCCAGTGCCATGCAGCGCGCCAATGAAATTAAGCATCCGGTCGGTACAGAGCAGCACATAGATGATTTAAAAGCATTATTGGCTGAACATAAAGTCGAAAACAAGCAAATTTACTTACAGCCTATTAGCCAAAAACAACGGGCAACTGAGCTTGCGATTGCCACATGTATTGAAAATAACTGGCGATTATCGGTGCAAGTACATAAATATATTGGTATTGAGTAAGATCATCATTAACTGCGTGTAGCGCAGTTCATCTTCATTTTACGAAAATAATAGCAGTGTAATAACTGCTTTTTTGGTTTTTATTAGGCTCATATGTCTTCACATGTTGACTTTATATGTTGACTTTGAGTTCAAGTCAGACCTAATTTAATTGTGAATATATCTCCAGTAATAGACCGCTTTGTCACCACAAAGTCATCATTAATTTTAACTAAGAAGACACTCTTCATACACCGCGGTCGTTAGCATAAATTTATTTTTGTGATTTTCTATTTAGAGCAAGTAAATAAAAAAGCAGATATTAATGACTTAATATCTGCTTTTTACATAATCAGTTAATAAATAATTACTTTTGAGGTGTAATTAAGTATTTCTCACCTGTCGCTTGCTTTGAATAAGCTGCCATCGATTTTAATTGTAATACTTCTGCCAACGACACTTCATGTGTGTAGTGACTAGCAAATGTGGTGGTAATTTCATCTGCAACACGTTTTCGCATAGCAATTACCGTTTTAGTCCCTAACTTACCTAGCGCATTGAATAATAAGAAGCCATTGACTCCCCAAGCAAAACCAAAGTTACGATTAAGTGTTATTGGTCCACGATCTAATGCGCCATAAATGTACACTTGTTTGTACGTGTCAGAGCCATAAACGCTATGTTCTTTCATATCACGAGACGCAACAACTTCCATACAATTAAGAATGTCACTGGTTAGCTTGCCGCCACCAATAGGATCGAACGCGATAGTGGCACCTGTTTCAATAATTGCCGCCGTTAAGTCAGCAAGAAAAGTATCACTACTTGAGTTAACAACATATTTTGCGCCCATATCACGTAACAATGTTTCTTGTTCTGCTTTTCGTACGATGTTGATTAAATCAACGCCATCGGCAATACAAATACGGTTTAGCATTTGACCAAGATTTGACGCTGCTGCCGCATGAATAATAGCTTTATGGCCTTCAGCACGCATAGTTTCAACCATAGCCAATGCCGTTAGTGGGTTAACAAAAGAAGAAGCGCCTTCTTTCGCCGTAGTACCTTCTTTTAATGGTAAACAGCTTTGCACGTTGGCAGAAATATATTGGCGATAAGTACCACCGCCAATAACGGCAACGGTTTTACCCATTAGTGCTTGTGCTGCCGGCGATGAACCCGCCGCTATAACAGTTCCTGCACCTTCATTACCAACAGGAATCGCTTTACCAACTCGTGTTTTAACCGCAGGCATAAATTTAGCTGGAACATCTGCTGTAATCTCTGGATTTTGTTCAGTGCCTGACTGTTTTGCTGTTGTCATATCTGCGGCGCTAAAAAGAACGGCTAAGTCAGACGGATTTAATGGTGCAGCTTCAAGACGAATAACCACTTCATCGGCACCAGGTTGAGGTATTTCGATGTTTTTTAAAGCAAGTGTTAATTTATTGTCTTCACTGATAGTTGAAGTTAGTTGGATATTTGACGTTGTCATATTGTTTGCTCCTGCAAATAATGAAATTTTTGAACCAATAAGGTTATGATATTGGTGATACTTTGTTGGTAATTAAATTCAAATAAATATTTTGTCCTAGGGATTTGTCTTGGATATTTATCTTGGTTATTTGGTATTGCCTACTTTCATCGCTAACTCTATGTTATCCGGCATTTGCCGCTTTAATTTGAGCGGCCATCTTTTGCATAAACTCAGGCATATTGGCCTGACGATCCGCTTCCACTTTTTGGGCAATGGCAGATTGGCTCATGGCATTGTTCCACTCTTTCATTCCTGGTACTTCGGCCAGTACATCCCAGTTAAGTTGACTAGAGCCAAAAGCGCTAACAATAGTGTTTACATAATAAAGGTAGATGTCAGCCATGGTTAATTCTTCACCTGCCACCCAAGGCGAAAACTTGCTTAAGCGACTTAGAGCTGTAATGCCTCGACTTAATACTTGGCGTACTTCAGTTGCGATCGACTCTGGCACTGCTGTACCTGAAAATGCATAAGGTATCAGTCGTCTACTTGGCAGTTCAAAGTATAGCTCAGCCATTTTCATAATTTGACGCACAACAGCACGCTCTCCTGCATTTTCAGGGTATAGCGGAGTTGCTGGATATGTGTCCTCGATAAAGTCACAAATAACACTCGACTCTGAAAGCTCAAGGCCTTCATCAGTGGTGATAACAGGTACTTTACCCGCAGGACTAATTGCTAGTAATGCTTCACTGCTAGCGTAAAGCAGGTTTTCTTTAAAAGGCAGATCTTTGTATAGCAATACATGTTTCACAAGGTTGTAGTAGTTACTCGCGGCAAAACCGTGCAAAGTTATCATAAGTAAGTGTCCAATTTTTAACGTGAAAGTGTATTTAACTGTGTTTAGTTGCGTTTAATTTGAGATTAAATCCCGAAAGCACAATCAAACCCTCATTTTTTAACACGTTGCCACTAAGGCAAAGTTGTATTGTTTAAGCTAAACCTATTATTACTTGTTTTAATTTGGTTATATATAAGGGAAAATGCGAATCACTATTGCTTTTAAAGCAACAATCAAGCAAAAGTATTCAGTATTTATAATGGAGAAGTCAGTTGGATCAATTACGTGCAATACGCTATTTCAGTAAAGTTGTCGAAACGGGCAGTTTTACCAAAGCAGCGAATGCTTTAAATGTGCCGCCATCATCGTTGTCGAGGCGCGTTGCTGATTTAGAAAAGAGTCTTGGCGCAACATTATTAAAGCGCTCGACCCGAATCGTTAAACTGACAGAAGTAGGGCAAATTTATTATAACGATGTCCAACAAATATTGAATCAACTAGAACAAAGTAATGAAACAGTGCGAAGTTATCAAACAACACCCATGGGGCGTTTATCTATAAGTTCCATGGTGGGTTTTGGTGAAAAAATATTACTGCCCTTACTAGATGAGTTCAGCGAGTTATACCCTGAAATTATATTAGATATCAGTTTAAGCGACGAATTATCAACATTAGGACGTGATGATGTCGATATTGCTATTCGCGGTGGTTACGCGCCAAATGAGCGGGTATTAGCGATAAGACTCATGGACAATGGCTTTATCCCTGTCGCTTCGCCAAGTTATTTAGAACAACACGGCATACCCAGTAACGCAATGGAACTAAAAGAACATAATGGCATTTATTTTAAAACGCCATCAGGACCAACACCTTGGTTATGTAACATGAACGGTCAATGGCATGATGTATCGGGACCAGCGATAGCGATTTCAAATAACGGACCGTGGTTAGCAAAAAAAGCGTGCGACGGTGAGGGCATTTTAATGTCAACGCGATGGGCGTTATCTTCATATCTTGAGTCAGGAAAGTTGCAAGAACTTAAGTTTGAACATGAGTTAGCGATAACTCAAAATTCTGATATGGCGGTTTATTTGTTGTATCAAAAACAGCGCTATTTAGTCCCAAAAGTAAAAGCAGCGGTAGACTTTTTAGTACAAAGAATAAAAGAATAAAACGAAGGGTAATTAGCGAATAATGGGGCTCGAGAGTAAGGTGGATAAATTGACGTATGCTCATATAACTTATTAATGGGTTTTTGTATAAATAATAGATAAAAAACACGTCCTTAAGCTAAAGCTTTTAACTAAGCGACCGATAAATTACTTAATAGGGTTTAGCGATTAAGGATAATCATGGTTAATAATATACTTGGAAGTCAGGCTAATTTAAGCACTATGCTTGCCCAATCAGTTAATAACGTAAACCAAACCTCAGTGACTCCTTCACTTCGCACCAGTGGCGACCTTCAGGCTATTAATGATTTACAAACTAACGCGCATAAAATAACGAATGAGTTATTAAACCAGCTAAACAGTGAATCGATAGCTAGCAATCAAAAAGTAGGGGATATTTTACAACAGCAACTTACCTCGCTATTTACTATTTCAAGCACGCCTAGCATGCTCAACTATAAACTCTCCAATGAAGAACTTGCCTTACGCACAGTTATAAGCTCTCAGCATGAGGGGTTATTAAAAAAGGAAAGCAGCGGCCAATTAATTGAGCGTTTAAATACGTCAGTTAAAAATATTCAGAATGCTTATGCCAATACTAGCGATATTTTATCCAGCTTAGGGCAGCTTGGGCATGAGCAAAAAACATTTTTAGCTTCAAGCCAGCAACGTGTTGAGCGCACGCTCAATCCTTACATGGAAAGTACTAATCGTAGCAAGTACGAGGATGACGATAACTATTTATTTGAGCTTTCGATAAAAACCAAAGAGGGTGATGTAATAAATATAACGTTTAATTCGTCGCAAGGTTACGATGAAAAAACGGGTGAGGCCGTTGATGGCTTTAGTTTAAGCTACGAAGTAAATGGCGATTTATCTGAGGAAGAACACAAGGCACTTTCGCAAGTGCTAAATGGTGTTGGCGAAATGGCCGATGAGTTTTTTAAAGTGAGTGAAAATTCATTTAGTCCTATTATAGTGCCGAACCAAACAGATATGAGCTTAGACTTTTTAGCAGGCTTTAATAGTGAGCAGCTAGCGGGTTTTAATGTGTCGTTTTCAACAACTCAAAATGATGCGCTTGATACAGGCGAGAACAATCTTGATTTAAGTTACTCCATTGATGAAGCATCAAATCAGCAAGCGCTTGTGTTTAAATCAGAAGGTGGCCAAAACGAAATCGATTTTGCGTTAGATATGTCGACCATTGGCGGTAAAGACACACAGCAAATGCAGCAATATTTAGCGTCGCTCGATCAAAGCCTAGAAGATAGCCGAGTAAATAGTACCGAGGACGATAAAAAGTCGGCATTTGGTCACAAGGGCGACGAGGCAATGCAGCAAGGCTTTGCATTGTTTAAAGGGGCTTTTGCGAGTATGTCGTCGGCGGCTGAGCGTTATAGCAATTTAGAGTCACTTGCAGATCAGCAATTTAAAGACGGGCGCGCCATGGTTGCCGATTTGGTCGATAACATGATCACAAACGATAGTCGTTACCAAGGGCTAGCTGATAAAGCCCCCAATACATTAGGATCGGGTATTTCTAAGCTCACTGATTTTGATGCCACATTTTCTTATGCACTGGATAACGGTGACTATCAGCCTAAAAGCACTATTGAGCTAAGCCAGGCTACTGAGCAAACCCAATTAGGGGATCTTAGTGGTGTAACGCAAAGTAAAAACGTGAGTAGCCACTTTGATTATCAATACAGTCGCCCTGATTATTACGACAAAGAAGAAAGTTATAACGTAGGTACAGCAGTTAAGAATAAAGAGCTTGTAGGGCTTGAACAGTCTCACGAAGTTGATGTTGATACAAAAATGCATGCGTTTAACCCGCAAACGAATCAATACGAGCTGCAAATGGCGATGCAAGAGCAAACCGTTAGTAAAAGTGATATTCGCTTAATTGATGATATTTGGCTTGAAGCAAACGAAAACAGCCATAACATGAGTAAAAAAGAACGTGTTGAAAGCGATGAAAAGCAAGCCGAATTTAAAACTACAAGCAGCCACTCTCATAATAAGTTAGTTACCTTAATAGGTGATTTAGATAAGCTGGCTGAAAATAAAAATGTAAGGCGAGAGTATTTAACTAACTTATCGCAAGTTAACTTTTTTATGGATAAAAAGTAACGCCTTGGAGTTGTTCACTCCACACTAAATATTGGGTATAGTTGTTAAATTAGTCATTTTAAAATTTAAAATGACTAATAATAGTGCTTAAAATAAATGATTTTCCGCTAGAGGGATAATAATCAGCTTACGCCCAAAATCACATAAAAATGCCAGTCATTATAACCTAACTTGTAGTACCCAGACGTTATCTAACAATGCTAATTATCAGTGTTTAACTAAACCTGACAGACATATTCAAGCTGTTAGTTCGACTTGTCAAAGTAACGCTAACTTTTGCCACAAAAGAGACCTTTGCCCCCCCAAAATCAGTACCAAAACGGTCTTCTTTGATACGATTGCTGACATTAGACTAATTTTTATTTTAAGATTTTTCTGTGAGCTAAATATAGGTGGTTATTTAAAAATGTCAGCTTTTTTTACACTTTTTTTGAAGGAATCAAAGCTGACGTTTTTTATCACCAAAAATAACACTACCTAGTGATCACTAAGATACGAAAGCGGAACAAAATATAAATTCTATTTTAATACTTAATTTGTGTTTGGTGACATAAAAAATCAGTTGCAAAGAGGGTCAGCTTTATGATCATTAAGCTGACATAAAATTAATAATTCTAAGGCGCAATGGGGCACATAGTGAGATAGCAATTATCCCAAAAAGAAGTCAAAATTATGATGTAAATGTATCTTATTAAATACTCTGCTTCGTCACTTGAGTTAACTTCTGAATATTCGGAAAAACGTCTTTTACAATCACGGTATTTAGACTTATCCCTTTCTAATTTTCATCTTTCATAAAATGATCAATTTTTATTGTCGGGTTTTTATCTGCTGAGCTGTTATAGTTTTATAGTTAATTTATCTCTGAGTTTTAAAGGCTAATTGAGGGAGAGTACTGGTATGCCCAAAGGGCCGTCTTTAGATACGTATTTAAACAACTTGCCGTCACTTCGACGCTTTGTAGTGCGTGATGAGGACGTAGAAGATATTTTTCAGGAAACTTATGTTCGTGTATCTGGCAAGGACAGAATGCCTCAATACTAAGAGTAGAAAAGAATTCTTCAGTTAGATGATGATACATAGTTTGAAAAGAACACCATTACCGCGAGAGCGGTTTAGTTCAAAGGTGGTTTTGTTGACTATCAAGATGAAGGTAGCTCAATGTCTAATGAACACTAGAAACAGCTCGAAAATCCATTGATGCTAACGTCCGGTCGTATCTTTGCTGACCATATTGGATCGTTGACGAGTTACAAAATTTTTCTCAGGTGTAACTTAAATGTTAAATTTCCTCATCGTGTGACGCATTTCTCATTATTTGTGACGTTCCACATATGTTCATAGTGGAAGTGAAAAAATTCAAAGCAGCTTAACTATAAATTAAGCTGCTCCCTTCTATTTAAATTTCACTAGATTGCTGTTTCTTATTCTCAGAGCCATGTGCCCATAGGTATAAAACAGGTAATACAAACAAAGTTAAAATTGTGGAAGATACAATACCCCCAATTACAACGGTAGCTAGAGGTCGCTGCACCTCCGCACCAATTCCTGTATTTAACGCCATTGGAATAAAGCCCAAACTAGCAACTAAGGCGGTCATTAAAATAGGTCTTAAGCGAATTATAGCACCTTCAATGATAGCTAAATAAAGATCACCTTTTTCATGCCAGAGATCTCGAATAAAAGCCAACATAACCAAGCCATTTAATACAGCGACACCGGACAGCGCTATAAAACCGACACCTGCTGAAATTGATAAGGGCATGTCTCTTAAATAAAGTGAAAATACGCCCCCCGTCAACGCCAAAGGAACACCACTAAATATAATCAACGCATCTTTTAACGAACCAAATGCGATGACTAAAATGCCCAATATAACGATCAATGTTATAGGTACTACCATGCTTAATCGTTTACTTGCTGACTCTAGCTGCTCAAAAGTTCCTCCATAATCAAGCCAATATCCTGCTGGAATTTCTCCTTCTTGATTAATTTTAGTTTTCACATCCTCTACAAAACTTCCTAAATCTCTACCACGAACATTAGCTGTAACCACAACTCTTCTTTTTCCGTTCTCACGGCTAATTTGTGCTGGTAAAGATTCTGACTTAAGTTCTGCAACTTCTTCAAGAGGTACGTAGCTACCATCATCAAGCGGAATTGGCAGAAACTTCAATCCATCGATATCCGTTCTTATTTGCTCAGGGAGACGAACAACTAACTCAAAACGCCTGTCACCTTCATACATTATCCCCGCAGATTCACCTCCAATTGCGGCGGCAACCCAATCTTGCAATTCAACCACACTCAGACCATATCTGCCCAATGCATCTCGTTTGGGAATAACAGACAATGAAGGTACACCAGTAACTTGCTCCATACGGACATCTGCTGCGCCATCGATGGTTTTCACAATAATTAAAATATCTTTTGCCGTAAGTAGTAACTGATCCAAATCGTCACCAAATACTTTGATCCCCAAGTCAGCTCGAACTCCTGAAATCAACTCATTAAAACGCATCTGAATTGGCTGAGTAAATTCATAGTTGTTGCCCGGAATATGCTTCAGTGCTTCTTCCATTTCTTCAACCAATTCACTCTTTGGTTTTTTTGGGTCATACCAATCCTTACGTGGTTTTAAAATCACAAAAATATCGGCAATACTCGGTGGCATTGGATCGGTAGCCACTTCTGCGGTTCCAATGCGAGAAAACACTTTATCAACTTCAGAAAATGCCTTTATACGTTGCTCAAGTACCTCTTGCATTTCAACAGATTGTTCAAGACCAGTTGAAGGTATTCTTAATGCTTGTACCGTTATATCTCCCTCATTTAGCTGCGGAACAAATTCAGTCCCCAGTGTTGTTGCTAACCAAAGACTATATCCCATTAAAAATGTCGAAAATAAAACGATACCCCAACGGAATTTCAACGCCATTTTTAACAATGGTTTGTAAACAGATTTGGTTGAGCTGATCACAACACTTTCTTTTTCGCTGATTTTACCTTTCATAAACACAGCTACGGCAGCAGGTACAAGTGTTACAGATAAAATCATCGCTGAAATTAAAGCCATAACTACGGTTGCCGCCATTGGGTGGAACATCTTACCTTCAACGCCAGTTAGCGTGAAAATAGGTATATAGACCACCGTGATAATTAGAACACCAAAAAGGCTTGGTCGTATGACTTCTGATGTGGCTTCATAAACAGTATTCAAACGTTCTTTCAAATTTTGCCTATAATCGTTGTGTTGTGCTTCTGCTAACCGACGAACAGAGTTTTCAACAATAATGACAGCACCGTCAACTATCAAACCGAAGTCCAATGCGCCTAAACTCATTAGATTGGCAGACACTCCGGTTTTTACCATACCAGTGATTGTCATTAACATTGATAGTGGTATTACAGCAGCAGTTATTAATGCTGCGCGTAAGTTTCCAAGCAACAAGAAAAGCACAACAATAACTAAAACAGCACCTTCAACGAGATTTTTAGTGACTGTCGCAACAGCCTTGTCTACCAAAGTTGTTCTATCGTATACGGCTTCAGCGGTAACGCCTTTAGGAAGGGATTGCTGTATTTCGCTTAGCTTTTGTTCTACTTCCAATGCTACGGTTCGAGAGTTCTCTCCAATTAACATCATGGTAGTACCCAAAACAGTCTCAATGCCATTGCGAGTAGCGGCTCCTGTCCTAAGCTCTTTCCCTATTCCAACACTAGATACATCACCTATTTTTACAGGGGTTTCATTATTTTTCTTGATTACAATATTGAGTATCTGATCGATTGTTGCAAGTTGGCCAATGGATCGAACCAACACTTGCTGTCCGCTTTTTTCAATATAGCCAGCGCCACGGTTATCATTATTTTTACGTAATGCATCTGAAACATCTTCGAAGCTAACTCGATGGAATAGTAATTTTTCAGGATCGGGAGTTATATGATACTGCTTGTTATAGCCACCAATACTATTTACCTCAATGACACCTTTAACCTGAGCTAATTGCGGTTTTATGATCCAGTCTTGAATTTCCCGTAAGGCAATGGCGGTATACGGCTCTCCGTTAGACATTTTAGCGTCAGGAGAAGCTTGAACTGTATACATAAATATTTCACCAAGCCCTGTAGAAATAGGACCCATTTGTGGCTCTAAGCCAGAGGGAATAACGCCTTTTATCGCAGCTAACCTTGCATTTATTAGGTTTCGGGCAAAATATATATCAGTTCCCTCTTCAAAGATAACGGTCACTTGAGATAAGCCGTATCTTGAAAGGGAGCGAGTGTGAGATAGCTTTGGCAAACCTGCTAGAGCTGTTTCTATTGGAAATGTTACCCGCTGCTCGGCTTCTAAAGGTGAATAACCGGGTGCAGAAGTGTTTATTTGTACTTGAACGTTTGTTATATCGGGGACGGCATCAATAGGAAGCTTTTGAAAACTCCACATACCAACACCGATAATAACCAACAACAAACTTAATACTAAATAGCGCCTATTTATTGCTAGACGCAAAATTGATTCAATCATATTACGTCTCCTAATCGTCGTCTTCTACTTCAGATTTCAATATATCTGCTTTTATCAGATAACTGTTTTTATTTACATATTCAGAGTTTTTATTAAGACCATCAACAACTTCTATGTAGTAATTATCTGAACGACCTAACACAAGCGGTGTAAATTCATATTCTTCACCTTCTTTCACAAATACACCTATTCGGCCCCCCAGCTCTTGTAGAGCTATTTTTTCGACGGCTAGATCAACCTCAAATTGACTTACCCTAATACTTCCCTTTAGGAGTTGACCTGAAGTTAGATTTAGCGCTGTATTGTCTAATCGCACTCGCGCTAATACATAAGGTTGATCTTTAGATGGAATTATATTGGTGATTGTTGAGTTGAATGTTTGCTCGCCATGCATAATGTCAACATGTTGACCGACTTTGATTTGATTATATTGGTTAGTAAAAACCTTAAATTCGGCCCACAAAGTGTCAAAATTTACGATTTCAAACAAGCTGGTGTTTTGAGTGATACCGCCAACGTTTCCATTTCGCTGTAAAACTACCCCAGAAATAGGAGACGTAATTTTATATGTATTCAAGCTTTCGTTAGATTCAATAACGGCTAATAAATTGCCTTTTTTTACGTTATCACCAACGGTGAAATTTATCGTCTTTATTACGCCGTTATATCTTGCACCAACTTGAAATAACTGTTCAGCGCCTATCGTCGTAGCGCCGTATACAGGAATGGTCTGGTTCAATATTTTTGATGACAGGTTGGCTGTTTCAACACCAACCCTTTTTGCCATACTATC
>NZ_JACGWF010000231.1:0-358 GCF_014077595.1 Colwellia sp. 6M3
ATGTTAATCAGGGTAGGGTAAGTCGACCCCTAAGGCGAGGCCGAAAGGCGTAGTCGATGGGAAACAGATTAATATTTCTGTACTCGATATAATTGCGATGGGGGGACGGAGCAGGCTAAGCAAGCATGGCGTTGGTAGTCCATGTGAAAGTGAGTAGGGCGTTTGTTTAGGTAAATCCGGACGAACACTAAACCTGAGACACGAGACGAGTCACTAAGGTGATGAAGTTGCTGATGCCATACTTCCAGGAAAAGCCTCTAAGCTTCAGATTATATGGAATCGTACCCCAAACCGACACAGGTGGTCAGGTAGAGAATACTAAGGCGCTTGAGAGAACTCGGGTGAAGGAACTAGGCAA
>NZ_JACGWF010000177.1:0-2017 GCF_014077595.1 Colwellia sp. 6M3
CGTAACTATTCAGCCTCATCTGAAATGAATACATCAGGCAGCTGATTTTTGAATAATAACTCAAGGGCTAGGCTTGCAGATACATATTGTTTTCTGCAAGTCGATAAATAGCTTCTCAGCAAGCAGAACATTTCAGCTCCTTGCTTACTTCTAAAACACCCCGATATTTTTTGATGAACCTTGGTCATCCTAATATCATTCTCGCCTTGGTTGTTGGTAAATGGCACGCCAGTGCTCATCATGAAACGTAAAACATCATCTTGATAATCTCTTAGTCGTTCCAATAATGCTCGGGATTTGGTTCGCTTTAATCGGCCTCGCTGACCTTCCACTCGGCTACTTTTATCTGGTGGTGGACATTTAGCGTCACCTTGAAGCAATATTTTTTGATATTGCTCACGATATTTCTGTTTAGCCCCTTTATCTAGGTCGGGATTATCTATTTGAGCTTTATTCATTTCTTTAAGTAAGGTTTGCATATCCTTCGCCCATTGCATGCCGTCTTGCTCCCAAGCCCTTTCTAATTCTCGGATGTGGTGAGCATTACATAATGCATGTTGGCATTGGGTATATTGATAATATGGCTTCCAATGGTCATGACATAGCACACCGGTAAAGTGCGGTAAAATACCGGCCTCATCCATCGCTATTTTTCCTCTTTTTTCATGAGGATAAAAATAAGTCCACCAAGTCGTTGATGCACCATGAAGCCATCGCCGTTTACCGCCGATATTAATGCCAGTCTCATCAACATGCAAAGTTTGATGCGGGCTTTGTAATGCCGCTTTGATGATACCTTCTGCGCCCGATGACTTTACTAGTGCCGCTGCTTGTTCATTAAAGTTAAATAAACTGCCGGCACTGATCGGAATACCTAGTTGGTCACTAAAGTATTCTTCAATGCGGTTATAAGGGAGTAATTGATATTGTGATAAGTAAACCGCATGGGCTTTCACACCAACACCATATTGAATAGGACCGTTAACACCTTGGGGGAATTCACCAACAAACCGCTTCCCTTGCTCATTCTCAAGGATTTGAGCCTGGTATTCGGTCACCACTTTACTGATATCTATATCGATGACTTGTCGCTTTTGAAAACCCACCTCACGATAGTGACCTTTAGGTAAAAAATCTCGGTCAACTAAAATGACTTGTACCTCATCAGGTGTTTCTGTTTGAGTCAGCGTTTTACCTACTCGGCCTTTTTGTCCGCCAGCTGATTTTTCTGACTTCTCTCTTGTTGGCTTTGTTCGGTTGATATCTTTTGATGGAGGAATGCTACTATTTTGACTATTAAGTCCTAATTTACTAGCTAGCATAACAACGACAACAAGAATGAGTTCAATAGACATCTTCAACGCTGGCGAGAGTGTTTTATCTTCTTGTAACTGAGTTTTAGTTTGCTCAACTATTTCAGTGATATTTATGCTGTTTAAATTCATTAAAGCTAGAGCGATAGGGTAATAGCTCTAGCTTGGCATACTGGCAGGATCAGTCAATAGCTAAAAAAGATCCTTAGAAAATAATTTGTCTTGGTGAATAGTTACAAAAGAACAAGGATAAAAAGCGCCTGAGTTCATTTAAGAACAATATGCTAAACAGTTACTTTAAGGTCTTATTTAATCGTTACCTTTGCATCACTTACCCATGTCTCAGTTATAGCTTCATCATTTTTATCAACTAAATACGCGCGTATGTTCACCGGATTGTTGTTAGCTTGTTTGTAGTCAAACGCTAATCGCCATTGGTTTGTACCAACTACCGGATAAACTCCAATAGGTTCTAGTATTTCACCGTTGCTGGCTTCAACAATCGGCTTTATACCACTTTTGTTATCTAAGCCTTTAAATACTGGACCTTCAAAATCAATCACCATCTTGTTAACGCCTTCAGGAATAGGCTGGCCGGGAATTCCGCCTAAGCCTTGGCGAGTATTTACAACGCTTGCAAGCGTTTTTGATTTTGGATCGAGTGGACGCCATTCAATATCATAAGAAAAGGTAAACTCATCACC
>NZ_JACGWF010000197.1:0-869 GCF_014077595.1 Colwellia sp. 6M3
TTCGCACAAATCGATAATGCTCCTGAAGAGCGTGAGCGTGGTATTACAATCAATACTTCTCACATCGAGTACGATACTGCAATCCGTCACTACGCCCACGTAGATTGTCCTGGCCATGCTGATTACATCAAAAACATGATCACAGGTGCTGCACAAATGGATGGCGCTATCTTAGTAGTTGCTGCTACAGATGGTCCTATGCCACAAACACGTGAGCACATCTTGTTATCACGTCAAGTTGGCGTACCTTTCATCATCGTATTCATGAACAAATGTGACATGGTAGATGACGAAGAGTTACTTGAGCTAGTAGAAATGGAAGTTCGTGAACTTCTTTCTGAATATGAATTCCCAGGTGATGATTTACCAGTAATTCAAGGTTCAGCACTTGGTGCTCTTCAAGGCGAAGAGAAATGGGAAGCTAAAGTAATCGAACTTGCTGATGCACTTGATACTTACATTCCAGAGCCAGAGCGTGCAATCGACGGTGCATTCATCATGCCTATCGAAGATGTATTCTCAATTTCAGGTCGTGGTACAGTTGTAACGGGTCGTGTTGAACGCGGTATCGTTAAAGTTGGCGATTCAGTAGAAGTTGTTGGTATCCGTGATACTCAAACTTCAACATGTACTGGTGTTGAAATGTTCCGTAAACTTCTTGACGAAGGTCGTGCGGGCGAGAACTGTGGTGTTCTTTTACGTGGTCTTAAGCGTGAAGACGTAGAACGTGGTCAAGTTTTATGTCAACCTGGTTCAATTTTACCTCACACTAAATTCGAATCAGAAGTATACGTGTTATCGAAAGATGAAGGTGGTCGTCATACGCCATTCTTCAAAGGATACCGTCCACAGTTTTACTTCCGTACAAC
>NZ_JACGWF010000206.1:0-629 GCF_014077595.1 Colwellia sp. 6M3
GGGCTTTCACATCTTGCTTAACAAACCACCTACGCACGCTTTACGCCCAGTAATTCCGATTAACGCTTGCACCCCTCGTATTACCGCGGCTGCTGGCACGAAGTTAGCCGGTGCTTCTTCTGCGAGTAACGTCACAGCTAGCAGTTATTAACTACTAACCTTTCCTCCTCGCTGAAAGTGCTTTACAACCCGAAGGCCTTCTTCACACACGCGGCATGGCTGCATCAGGCTTTCGCCCATTGTGCAATATTCCCCACTGCTGCCTCCCGTAGGAGTCTGGGCCGTGTCTCAGTCCCAGTGTGGCTGATCATCCTCTCAAACCAGCTAGAGATCGTCGCCTTGGTAAGCCATTACCTTACCAACTAGCTAATCTCACTTGGGCTAATCAATGAGCGAGAGGTGCCGAAGCGTCCCCCCCTTTGGTCCGTAGACGTTATGCGGTATTAGCAGTCGTTTCCAACTGTTGTCCCCCACTCAAAGGCATATTCCCAAGCATTACTCACCCGTCCGCCGCTCGACGCCGAATAGCAAGCTATTCTCGTTTCCGCTCGACTTGCATGTGTTAAGCCTGCCGCCAGCGTTCAATCTGAGCCATGATCAAACTCTTCAATTAAAAATCGTTTGTGATG
>NZ_JACGWF010000213.1:0-582 GCF_014077595.1 Colwellia sp. 6M3
CCCGTCCGCCGCTCGACGCCGAATAGCAAGCTATTCTCGTTTCCGCTCGACTTGCATGTGTTAAGCCTGCCGCCAGCGTTCAATCTGAGCCATGATCAAACTCTTCAATTAAAAATCGTTTGTGATGCTCACCTTAACGAACCGAAGTTGACTAAGAAAAGACATCTGCTCAATGAATTCTGTCGTGTTACTTTCTATCCGACTAAAGAAGAAAGTAACTACATAAAACGTATATTTAAACTCGAAAGTCTAAATGATACTTATTTTTTGTGTGACATCATATTAAGCTGTTTTTTTGTTACCCGAGGGTAACTATGTAAAATCAACGTTAATGTGAGTGTCCACACAAATTGCATGATAACTAATTGTTAAAGAACGTTAGTTGATACTCGAAGTAAAAAACTAACCGAAACAAAATCTCATTCGCTTTGCTTCGTTGCTGCAGGCCTTGCCTGAAGCGAGATGCGCATTCTACGCAACTCAGTTTTAATGTCAACGTTTTATTTGAATTTATTTTAAAAGTTTTTAAAACTTTCAAAACCTATCTTTAAAACGTTAAGTTAACCAATTCAGCCTAAACCG
>NZ_JACGWF010000241.1:0-306 GCF_014077595.1 Colwellia sp. 6M3
TAACTTAAGTTTGGTCTTTCAATTCTTAGTGAAGAAGTGGTGGAGCTAAGCAGGATCGAACTGCTGACCTCCTGCGTGCAAGGCAGGCGCTCTCCCAGCTGAGCTATAGCCCCGCAATGGGAAACATACTTTAGCCAAAACGTAATGTTTTGTTCTATATCAAGGCGGTTTATCGCGAAGTGTAGATTTCCTACACGAGTGATGAACCAACGCCGATAGAGGACAAAATTGGTAGGTCTGGGCAGACTTGAACTGCCGACCTCACCCTTATCAGGGGTGCGCTCTAACCAGCTGAGCTACAGACCT
>NZ_JACGWF010000242.1:0-300 GCF_014077595.1 Colwellia sp. 6M3
GACTCCATGAAGTCGGAATCGCTAGTAATCGTAGATCAGAATGCTACGGTGAATACGTTCCCGGGCCTTGTACACACCGCCCGTCACACCATGGGAGTGGGTTGCAAAAGAAGTGGCTAGTTTAACCCTTCGGGGAGGACGGTCACCACTTTGTGATTCATGACTGGGGTGAAGTCGTAACAAGGTAACCCTAGGGGAACCTGGGGTTGGATCACCTCCTTATCTTGAAGTAAAACAGCTTAATGGAAACTTCGGTTTCAGAGTGTCTACACAAATTACATGATAACAAATTAGAAGAAG
>NZ_JACGWF010000254.1:0-254 GCF_014077595.1 Colwellia sp. 6M3
GTCGTAACAAGGTAACCCTAGGGGAACCTGGGGTTGGATCACCTCCTTATCTTGAAGTAAAACAGCTTAATGGAAACTTCGGTTTCAGAGTGTCTACACAAATTACATGATAACAAATTAGAAGAAGAAAACGTAAAACCCTAGCATAATAAGGGGCTATAGCTCAGCTGGGAGAGCGCCTGCCTTGCACGCAGGAGGTCAGCAGTTCGATCCTGCTTAGCTCCACCACTTATTATGTAGTATCGATTTTTGAT
>NZ_JACGWF010000225.1:0-382 GCF_014077595.1 Colwellia sp. 6M3
GCTTTGTTTAAGCTACTTTAAGTTTGGTTTTTAACCAAGTCACCACCGAATGCGTGTGAATGACAAGTTCTTTAACAATCTGGAAAGCTGATATAAATACCGGTATTTATATGGCAAACACGGTGTCGCGCTGTTGTTTGTAAATTATAAATACCAAGCTGTTGTTAATGGGAATATCGCCTGTTAATGATGGTGATTACGGGTCCTCCTCGGAAACGTAATCAACCCGGTAGTAAATTTACTTTTACGAGTTAAATTTATTACCACTCTTATTCAAGACACACTTTGTGTGCGTGAAAATGTCAGACTTTACAATTGAGCGGGTTTTGTCACCTGCTTGTACCAAATAGGAAACTACTTGGGGTTGTATGGTTAAGTGACT
>NZ_JACGWF010000230.1:0-362 GCF_014077595.1 Colwellia sp. 6M3
TTAAGCTCCCTAAAGGGTCGTTGGAGACTACAACGTTGATAGGTTGGGTGTGGAAGTGCTGCGAGGCATTGAGCTAACCAATACTAATTACCCGTGAGGCTTAACCATACAACACCCAAGTGGTTTTGTTGTATGAAGTTTGACAAAAGTGTAGGAATACACGCATCACGCATGACAATTGTGTGAATAAGAGAAACAAAACGTATTTATTATCATTGAGACACGTCTTAATGAACAGCTTTCAAGATTGTACCCTTTTTGTCTAGCGACAATAGCGACATGGCCCCACCTGATCCCATTCCGAACTCAGAAGTGAAACGTGTTAGCGCCGATGGTAGTGTGGGAGTTCCCATGTGAGAGTA
>NZ_JACGWF010000068.1:0-23157 GCF_014077595.1 Colwellia sp. 6M3
TAACAGTAGCTTATGTTTTTGTTGTGGTTGACTGTTTGGTCAGGAAATTATCAATGAAAGAAGATCATAAAAGGATTATAAAAAATGAAAATAGTGGATATAAATTTCGAATGGAAACAAAAATTAGCTTCGAAGTATTATATAACGAAACTTTTTTATGATGGTTGTTGATCTTTCAATAAAATAAGTCGCACTTATAAATAACTATTTAGAAAGATCAACAAAAGTTAGACTTAGTCGAATATACCGTCTTCGGCATTGATAACCACATCGTTACCATCAAGTATCTCACTACTGACATCCTGACTTATATACTCGGTTGGCGCTGTGCCCAATTCAAAATATTCGAAACGACTCGATTTATCTGTTTTAGTGGTTAATTTACCAGAGACTTTATCAATGCGAACCGACATTAATGCAACCGGTTGTTCAAAAGGTTCAACAGGTAGGTCAGTTAATGCCACTTGCATAAAATCTATCCAGGCTGGCTGAGCAGACTTGGCTCCAAACTCTTTCCCTGTTGTTTGGTCTTTAGTGAGGTTACTGTTATAGGTTGTTTGCCCAAGGTTGCGACTAGGGTCGTCAAAACCAATCCAAGACGTAGTAACTATTCTACGGCTGTAGCCAGAAAACCACGCGTCTTTTGCCTGATTAGTTGTACCTGTTTTACCTGCAATATCTCTTCGTTTTAGCACTCGAGCACGGAAACCAGTACCTTGCCAAAAAGGTTTTATATTCCAGTCGGCTCCCCAAATAGCTGAATTCAGTGCTTCAGTCATTAGAAATGCATTTTGAGCGCTAATAATACGCGGGGATTTGTTGATTGGTGGTGCTTCAGATTCCATGTCATCAACAATATTTATGTCATGAGTAATATTAAAGTCATCATTCTCAGTATTGATATCTGCTAACGTAGGTTGCTCATCTGTTAACTGATCGCAATCATCACACGCAATGGCAGGATTTGCTTGAAACAACACTTTACCGAATGAATCTTCAATACGTTCAATTAAGTAAGGTTTAATTAAAAAACCACCATTTGCAAAAGTTGCGAAGCCAGTAGCTACTTCGAGCGGTGTTAAAGAAGCAGAACCAAGGGCTAGGGATTCATTACGTGGTAGATCATCAATATTGAAACCAAAGGTAGCTAAATAAGGAATAATTTTATCTAGGCCAACTTCTCTAAGTAAACGAACAGCGATAACGTTTTTTGATTGCGCTAATGCTAGTCTAAATCGTATTTCACCGTTATATACAGGAGGTGAATTTTTAGGACGCCAAACTACACCTGAACTTCGATCCCACTGGTTAATTGGCGCATCGTTAACTATTGATGCCAAGGTATAACCATTTTCTAGGGCTGCAGAATATATAAAAGGTTTGATGTTAGAGCCAACTTGACGTTTTGCTTGTGTGACACGATTAAATTGGCTTTGAGTAAAACTGAAGCCACCCACCGCCGCTTTTATTGCACCATTATCTGTAGCAAGCGATATAAGGGCTGCGCTTACTTCTGGCAACTGGCTTAGTCGATAGCCTGACTCAGTTGCTGAAACCATAACAATATCACCAGGAGATAAAATATCTTTAGCGAGTGATGGAGGCGCTGCTTGTTTGTCATCATTGATGTATGCACGTGCCCAAGCAAGTCCAAGCCAATCAATATCGACTAGTGAACCATCTTGTAGTCTAACTTGAGCTGATTGTTCAAATGTTTGAGTTACAACGGCAGGAACAATGGAATGATAACTATCGAGCGACTTAAGTGCTTCAATAGCTTCTTCAGCATTGATAGGTTTTATTTCAGTGCTGCTTGTGTCACTCGTACTGGTAAGTGTTTCATCAATAGGGCGTATGGTACTGATGGGTCCTCGGTAACCATGGCGCTGATCATAAGCAAAAATATTATTAACCACAGATTGTTGAGCAGCATATTGTAGTTTAGATGTAACCGTCGTAAATACTTTATACCCCCCCGTATAGGCGGCTTCTTTACCAAAACGATCGACCATTTCTTGATGCGCCATTTCAGCTATGTAAGGTGCACTTAATTCAATTTCAGCACCATGCTTTATGGCCGTCATGGGCTCTTGATTCGCAGTGGCCAATTCTTGAGAAGTAATATAGCCTGCCACGTACATTCTTTGTAATACTACTGTTCTACGTTGCAATGCTCGATCAGGTCGGCTAATTGGATTTAAAGTTGAAGGAGCTTTTGGCAAACCTGCTAATACCGCTATTTGCGCGAGCGTTAGTTCTTTAGTCTCTTTACCGTAATAAACCTGAGCAGCGGCGCCAAAGCCAAATGAGCGATGCCCTAATGAAATTTTATTCATATAGAGCGCAAGAATTTCATCTTTCGTCAGCAAGCTCTCAATGTGGAAAGAAATAAATATTTCTCTAATTTTTCGCACATAGGTTTGTTCTCTCGTCAGGAAGAAGTTTCGGGCCACCTGCATGGTAATGGTACTTGCGCCGCCTCTATTTTGCCCCGTTAACTGGCCTATAATGGCACGACCCATACCAATTGGATCAACACCAAAATGCAAATAAAAACGATCATCTTCAGTTGCTAATATAGCATTGATTAATTGTTGCGGCATTTCGTCTAAGGTTAAAGGGATGCGTTTCTTTTCACCGAATTGAGAAATGAGTTTTCCGTCAGCACTAAATATCTGCATTGGCGTTTGCCACTGCAGATCTTTCAATGATTCAACACTAGGTAGACTCGAGCGCATTGAGAGATAAATTCCGGCGAGTGCTAAAAATCCGATAAATATCAATACAGCACCCGTTTTAAACAGGTTCTTTATAGAAAACACAAAAAAATGCTCGATAAAAGTTATAAAATTGACGTAATAGTACTAGTATATCCTGTAAAAGCATGTAATAAATGTATTTATACCAATTTTTTACCTAATATTATTATAATAAAATGTTCTAGTAGGATTCTATGTTAAGTAGTTTATGGAAAAAAAAGACCTCCTTAATGGTTGGAATTGACATTGGTTCTCACTCTATTAAAGCGGTTTTACTGAACCAAAATGAAGGCGGCTATGTGCTAGAGACTGTCGCGATCGAGCCGATGCCAAGAGGCGCCATTGTTGACAGAGAAATTCAAGATATTGACGCTGTCGGTAAAGTTGTTGCTAAAATAAGAAAAAAAATCACCTCTTCAGTTGGACATGCGGCGTCAGCAGTTTCCGGACAAACGGTAATTACTAAAATCATCTATATGGATGTTGCCCTAAATGAACAAGAGCTGGCCAGCCAGATAGAAATTGAAGCGGATAGTTTAATTCCATATCCACTTGATGAAGTAAGTTTAGATTTTGAATCGCTTGATATTAATGAATCAGACCCAAGTAAAATTAATGTTTTACTAAGCGCTGCACGAACTGAGTCTGTTGAGGCAAGAGTTGCTGCATTAGAAGCCGGTGGTTTTGATACCAAAGTTATTGATGTAGAGTCCTATGCTATCAGCCGAGCTTATGACTTAACATTAAATCAATTACCTGATGACGCTGCTGATAAAGTTATAGCGACCGTAGATTTAGGTGCAACAATGACTTTATTTTCCGTTACTGAAGCAGGCAACCATATTTACAGTCGAGATCAGTTATTTGGCGGTGAACAATACACTCGCTCAATTGTTTCTTATTATAATAAATCGTTTGAAGAGGCAGAAATTGCTAAATTGACCGATGATCTACCCCCTAATTATACCTTCGAAGTTTTAGCGCCATTTCATACCATTTTAGTTCAACAAATTCGTCGTGCAATTCAGATGTTTTTAACAACAAGTGGTAAAGAAAAAATTGATTACTTAGTGATATCAGGCGGCAGTGCCTTAGTTGAAGGTGTTGAACAACTGTTAACTGAAGAATTAGGTATTCATACGGTAATAGCTAACCCTTTTACTGGCATGGAAGTATCGAGCACAATTAATCAAGAAGAGTTAGCTAAAACAGCGCCACGCTTTATGGTCGCGGCTGGTTTAGCATTAAGGAGTTTCACACCATGGCATATATAAATCTATTACCATGGCGCGAAGAAGCCGAAAAAGCTAAACAGCGTGAGTACTTTACCGTACTGACTATTGTGGCATTAGTGGCATTTGTGATTGTGTTTTCTGTAAATCAATTTTATCAAATGCGTATTGACGGTCAACAGACTCGTAATCAATTCTTACAAAATGAAATACAAATATTAGATTTAAGAATTTCGAAAATAAAGTCGTTAAATGAAAAGAAAAAAGAACTTCAAAAGCGCACAAGTGTTGTTGAACAGTTACAACGCAGTCGAAATGTAGGTACGCAAGTCTTAGACGAAATTGCAAAAGTAGTGCCAAACGGTATATATCTCACACGTTTGGAAAAACAAGGCAACAGCTTAAATATTATCGGTAAAAGTGAATCTAACAACCACTTAGCCAATATGATTAGAGAAATAGAAAGCTCTGATTTATTTGAAGATGCGATACTTGAATCTATAACCTCTAATGATGCAAAAAGTAAATTACTAAGTGATTTCAAAATGCGTGTTCGAATCAAAGGGTTGATCAATTTAAATGAACCTACTAGTCAAGGAGCGCTATAATGAATTTTGATTTATCGGAATTTATGGAGCAATTCGATGGCTTAGAGCTTGATAATATTGGACAATGGCCAAAAGCTGCAAAAATTGTATTATCAATATTTTTGGTTATCTTAGTGTTAGGTTTAGGTTATGTTTTAATGATCAGCGATCAAATTGAACAACTTAAACGTGTGACTGTTGAAGAAACCACGCTTAAGCAACAATACCAAGCTAAGTATCACATAGCGGCAAACTTAGAATTATTTGAACAACAAATGATTGAAGCGGAAGCAATGTTTGCTAATCAATTGAAAAGTTTGCCCGAAAGCCATGAAACACCAGGTTTACTTGATGACATTACTTTTGTTGGTACAACTACTGGGCTTAATTTTGTAAAACTAAATTGGCAACCAGAGATAGAGCAAGAAATTTATATCGAGTTACCGATAGATATAGAAGTCATCGGCACTTATCATGAGTTTGGCCAATTCGTTAGTAGAATTGCCGGATTGCCACGTATAGTAACGCTACATGACTTTGATATTAATTTACAAAAGCAAGCATCAGGTGACTTAAAGTTAAAGCTGCAAGCTAAAACTTATCGTTATCGGGAGGCAGCAGAATAATGAAGAAATTAATCTTATTAAGTGCTGTGATATTATCGGGCTGTTTTAGTGATACTGACGATTTAAAGCAACATATTGCTACGGTACAATCAGGAACCGGTAATACGATAGAGCCAATGCCAGAAGTTAGAGTTTTCGATCACTTTGACTATTCAGCAGACGTTCTACGCAGTCCATTTGATGTGCCAAAGCCAGAAGCAATTCAAGAAAAAATTCAACAAATGTCAGGCTGCTTGAGCCCTGATCCGCGTCGAAGAAAACAGCCATTGGAGAAATATTCTCTGAGTAATTTGGTCATGCGTGGCACTTTAGGTGAATTAGGTGTTACTTGGGCGCTCGTCGAGGCGTCTGACAGAACATTACACAGAGTAGCTGTTGGGAGCTATGTGGGTTTAAACCACGGGAAAATTACCACAGTAAGTCAAGATAATGTAAAAGTACTAGAATTAATCCCAGATGGCGCTGGGTGCTGGGTGGAACGTGAAACTGTCGTTACCATGACGGAGACAAGTGCAGAGGGGCAAAGGAAGTAATGTTGCTATTTAATAAAATCAAAAACGATAATCTTATGACACATTGCAAAAAAATGAAGCTAGTCACAGTCGCTTATTTATGCGTATTTTCCACTTTTTCGTGGGCAAGCGAGTTAACTGGGATCAGCTATAATACGATTCAAAACAACGAAATAGAATTAGTGTTTGAGTTATCTGACAATATCGCTGTGGCGCCCGAAGTGGTTACATCGATGTCACCTGCACAAGTTAGAATTACTTTTGATGCAGATCAGTTTAATCCCACAGTTGCTACAACGCTGATTGATCACGCGGGCGTTAATAACATTACCGTACAGAAAATTGCGGGTAAAGTTGTTGCTGATGTAAGTTTGCAGCACCTTTCAATTTTTGATGCAGTCCAAAAAGGCAATACCTTTGCGTTAACTTTACATACTGGGCAAGTAAACCCATCAGTAACCCAGTTAATTCCACTTGGTCATGGCTTTATTAATCAAATAGATAATATTGACTTTAAACGTGGTCAACAAAATGAAGCGCAGTTATTAGTGAAACTTATCGACAGTAAAGTCGCTGTAGATGTAAGTGATAAACTTGGCAAACTTTATATTGAATTTCATAATACTGAAATTTTAGACGATTACATTTACAAGTTAGATGTGACCGACTTTGGCACTTTGGTTACTGGCATTGAAACCTTTAAGGAAGGGAGAAATGCGCGTTTAGTTGTTGATATTAATGGTCCATTTGAATATAAACATCAGCAATTTAATGATGTGTTTTCATTAACTGTTAACGCTAAAGTTAAGCAAGACGGTTACCTTGGTGAAGAAGAAAACTTTAGTGGTAGAGCTATATCATTGAACTTCCAAGATATTTCTGTACGTACAGTGTTGCAAATTGTTGCGGATTATAATGGTTTTAACTTAGTCACCAGTGATACCGTTGTCGGTAATATTACCCTGAGATTAGATGGTGTACCTTGGGATCAGGCTCTCGATATTATTCTAAAAGTGAAAGGTTTAGACAAACGCATGGAAGGCAACATTCTTATGGTTGCACCAAGCGATGAATTAGCTGCAAGAGAAGCTCGTGATTTACAAGCACAACAGCAAGTAGAAGAGCTAGCGCCTTTATATTCTGAGTATGTACAAGTTAATTATGCAAAAGCGGCTGAATTTGCTGCGCTAATCAAGAATGAAGATAATAGTATTTTATCACTTCGTGGTAGCGTGAGTGTTGACGAAAGAACCAATACATTATTAATTCGAGATACGGCAACCAGTATCGAAGATATTAAGCGTATGGTTTCTGTGTTAGATATTCCTGTTCGCCAAGTTATTATCGAATCTCGTATGGTAACGGTAAAAGATAATATTAATGAAGAGTTAGGTATTCGTTGGGGCGTAACTGATACGGGTTCAGACTCATCAACATCTGGTTCTTTGTCTGGTGCTGAAAGTGCTGGCAATGGCATCATACCTTCGTTAAGTGACCGACTTAATGTTAACTTACCTGTAGCAAGCCCGGCTGGTAGCATTGCATTTCAGGTGGCACGATTAGCCGATGGTACGATTCTGGATCTTGAATTGAGTGCGATGGAAAAAGAAAACAAAGGTGAAATTATTGCCAGTCCTCGAATTACTACCGCTAACCAGAAAGAAGCTTATATAGAACAAGGTGTAGAAATTCCATATCAAGAAGCGGCTTCAAGTGGTGCAACATCAACCCAATTTAAAAAAGCGGTATTAAGTTTAACGGTCACGCCTCATATTACACCGGATGACAGAATAATCTTGGACTTAGTCGTTACCCAAGATACCGTCTCAGATGTATCTAATGGCACAGCACCTGCAATCGATACACAGCGAATTGGCACACAAGTTTTAGTTAATAATGGTGAGACCATTGTATTAGGTGGTATTTATCAACAACAAATTATTAGCTCGGTATCAAAAGTACCAGTTTTAGGTGATATTCCGTATTTTGGTTGGATGTTTAGGAATAGTAGTAACTTTAATGAGAAAAAAGAACTGCTAATATTCGTTACACCACGCATAGTTACGGAAAGATTTTAAGTTAATTTGCATGTAAGTTGGTGTTTTCATCTTACATGCTTGCAATTTGTACCCAACAATTGCGATAATTGCGCCCTTGAAATTTTCGAGGGGGGTTCCCTCTTACCTGTTCACGTAATAAATAAACGAGTATTAATTAATCTAATGGCAGAAAAACGTAATATTTTCCTTGTAGGCCCAATGGGCGCAGGCAAAAGCACCATTGGTAGAGAATTAGCAGATAAGCTACATTTAGAGTTTTTTGATTCCGATCAAGAAATTGAGCGTCGTACTGGTGCTGATATCGCATGGGTTTTTGATCTTGAAGGTGAAGAAGGCTTTCGATTGAGAGAAGAATCAGTCATTGAAGACTTAAGTGAAAAACAGGGAATTGTTTTAGCTACTGGTGGTGGCTCTGTGATTAGCGCTCAAGTACGCAATCGCTTATCAGCGCGCGGTATTGTTGTCTATCTTGAAACTACTATAGATAAACAAGTTGCTCGCACGCAAAGAGACCGACGCCGTCCGCTACTCCAAACTGATGAAGAACCTAGAACTGTACTTGAAAACCTAGCTGTTGAGCGTAATCCGTTATATGAAGAAATTGCCGATGTTATCGTGCAAACGGATGATCAAAGTGCAAAGGTTGTAGCTAGTAAAATAGTAGAGCGATTAGATTTCTAACCAAAATACCTATGACTACTCTTCACGTTAAACTTGGCTCTCGCAGCTACCCAATCTATATAGACAGTGGATTACTATCAAATAGTAAACTGCTGTCTAGTCATATCCGCAGTAAGCGAGTTTGCATTGTTAGTAATAACATTGTCGCTCCACTATATATTGAGCAAATGAAAACCAGCTTAAAGGATTTCGATGTAGATGAAATCATTTTACCTGATGGTGAAGCTCAAAAAAGTTTAGCAAATTTTGAACGGATAATGTCTCACTTACTTGCCGGTAATCATGGTAGAGATACAACACTAATCGCATTAGGCGGTGGTGTTATAGGTGATATAACGGGTTTTGCTGCAGCATGTTATCAGCGTGGTATTGATTTTATTCAAGTTCCAACAACGGTGTTGTCACAAGTAGACTCATCTGTTGGTGGTAAAACCGCGGTTAATCATCCCTTAGGTAAAAACATGATAGGCGCGTTCTATCAACCTAAAGCTGTATTTATCGACTTAGCAAGCTTAGTTACTTTACCTGTTAGAGAGTTTAACGCTGGTATGGCTGAAGTGGTTAAGTATGGAATACTAGGTGATGGAAAATTCTTTACCTGGCTTGAAGAGCATACAGATGCAATTAAGGCCGGTGATAATACTATCCTAATGCAAATGATTGAACGTTGTTGTCAGTGCAAAGCAACCATAGTTGCAGAAGATGAAACTGAAGCAGGTGTTCGTGCATTATTAAACCTCGGCCACACTTTTGGTCATGCCATTGAAGCTGATCAAGGTTATGGTAATTGGTTGCACGGAGAAGCTGTTGCTACTGGCATGGTACTTGCTGCTAAAGTATCAGTAGCAATGAATTTGCTTGAAGTGTCAGATCTTCGTCGTATTGAAGCTTTACTTAATGCTTTTGATTTACCGCTGATCGCTCCCGAGAATATGGGTTTTGATGAATTTATTTGTCATATGCGTCGCGATAAAAAGAGTTTAGCCGGTAAACTTCGTTTTATTCTTCCGACGGCAATAGGCCAGTCTGAAATTAACGATGATGTTAGCGTGGAACTCCTTCAGCAAATTCTGTAATTATATTCAGAGTAGGTGAAGCATGTCGGCGTTAACACAAAATATTGACATATCGAACGATATTACAAGTGTCACAAAAATCAGTGCTCAAGCGCGTATCGACTATATTTTACGTTTTTCAAAACAAGCCATTCTGGTTATTGATGAAAGCGTTGAACAAAACGCCACAATTTCAAACCAACTTCTAGCAAGCTTACCCGAGCAGCATAATGTAGCCTATGTTGCCCTTTCATCGCAGTTTAATAATATTCAAATTCGTTGTCGTGTTATTGAGCAATTATACACTGGCGAGTTATTTGATCCTGAAATTTCGCTAGCCGTAAGTGTGATAAATTTAGCTAAAAAATCACAACAAAGTATTAGTATTGTGCTCGACAGTGCTCAACATTTATCTTTACAAGTTATGCATGAGTTAACGCAATTAGCCTTAATTGCAAAAAAGGCAAACTTAGTCGTTAATGTTGTTATGTTTGGCTCATTACAGTCTGGTAGGAATGTCGCCGTTAATAAAAGCTTATTTGATAATAAACTTTCTTTGTTATCTTCACAATCTGGACAATTATTATCAACTACTTCAGCTATATTTAAAAAGAGTCGCACAACTTGGGTTTTGACTAAACGTAATAAATGGTTACTTGGTGCAGTACTTTTTTGCTTAGCCATTTCTGCAGTTGTGATTAACCTTTTACAATTAGATAGTTTCAATTTTACGCAGTCAATATCAGCTCTAAAGTCTGAAAAGGTATCGCTAACAGAAACTTTAGAACAGCCACAAACTATGGTTCTTGATGCTCTTGATGACACGACATTAAAAACAGTAACATCAAAAGAAAGTGCGATCCCCGAAGACATCTATTCGTTGTTAGTCAACCCCAAAACAAGCGTGATGAAAAAAGAGCTCCCATTACCAGCGACCCCGTTGGATATTATCTATGCAATAACCATTGAACAAACGGATAGTGCAGCAGAGAATGTATCATTGGTAAAACCAAAAATTGATAAAATTGAAGTAAAAGCTACTGAAGTAGAGCCAAATTTAGTTAATAATTTCCTAGTGGATAATAATTTTTATGCAGCTAAAGCAGGGTATGTTATTCAATTATCAGCTTTTAGCGATTTAAAATTACCGCCAAAATATCTAGCAGCATTAGCAACGATTGAATATCACATTTATCAACGTCAATTAAATGATAAACCCTTGATGGTTATTACCAGTAAGGTTTATAAAGATAAAGCTTCAGCACAAGTAGCCTTATCAAGTTTACCCGAGTCACTTTTATCTCGACAACCTTGGATTAAGCCAACAAGTGTGGTGAATAACGAAATCAATGCATTTCAACTCTCCCAATAAAGCTTGATTCAGGATACAATCCCCGCTTACTTTTCAGATACTAATCATCTGGTTTTAATTTTTATAGTTTGTAGGTGTCATGAAGAAGAAACATCGAGCATTTTTAAAGTGGGCAGGTGGTAAATACGCACTAAGCGATGTCATAAACTCTATGTTGCCAAAAGGAAATCGACTGATTGAACCTTTTGTCGGTGCAGGGTCGGTTTTTCTGAATAGTGATTATGACGAATATTTACTGAGCGATATCAATCAGGATCTTGTTAATCTTTATCGAATTGTTCAACGCACACCTGATAAATTTATTGCCGATGCACGACGATTTTTTACCCCTGAATATAACCAAGCCGAAAAATATTACCAATTACGTAAAGAGTTTAATGCAAGCTCAGATCCCTACTTTAGATCTCTAGTTTTTTTATATATGAATCGACATGGTTATAATGGATTATGCCGATACAATAAATCTGGTGGTTATAATGTGCCTTTTGGTAAATACAAACGTCCATATTTTCCTGAAGCTGAACTGATTTATTTTTCAGAAAAGGCGGCAAAAGCGATATTTATTTGTGATGGATATCGACAAACTTTTGCTCATGCAAAATCGGGAGATGTTATTTATTGCGATCCGCCATACGTGCCATTAAGTAAAACGGCTAGCTTTACGAGTTATTCAGGTAATGGTTTTGGCTTAGATGAGCAAGCTGATTTAGCTAATGTTGCTGAAGAAGTGACTAAAGTACCAAATATATCTGTGCTTATTAGTAATCACGATACTATTTGGACTAGAAAAATTTATGAGCATGCAAAAAAGCAACATTCAATAGAAGTCTCTAGAACAATTAGCCAAAAAGGCAGTAAACGTAATAAGGTCTCTGAACTTCTCGCGCTATATTAATATGTAACCGGCGCTTAAGACCATTGCCATTTATTTAGCAATTCGGCAATAAAGGTAAGCAAGAACCGTTAATAAGTAAACTTATAGCTTGATGTTGCCATTAAGCCTAGATACGGGGTTGGTTAATCTTAGAATAGGTTTTTAGCTTGGTAAAATGAGGCTAACGATAGCAATTAATGAGGCTATGAATATCACCACTGCAATGACCCCGGCAATAATGAAATGGCTGAATTTCCCCTCAGTAAAATCTCTTTCCCTATTTTTATCACTTTGTACGCCAAAAAATGCCGCACCGACACTTTTAAATGTTTTCTTAAAGTTACTTGAGGCCATTACTATCCTTAAACGATTAATGAGTTATTTAAGCGCATTTTAGCAGTATGTGCTAATGCGTAATATCTATCAAGCAACACGCTTTTTTAATCACTTGGTGCACACCTAAACAGAACTAGCTCTTCTAAACGGTATTCAAGTTAAGTTGGACAAATAATACTTGCTTAATTATTGCTCGGTTATGCACTTTACTTTTATATAAAACTAAGAATGATGTAAATTTATCAACATTTTGTAATTTTTCAGTTTTTTAGCTATTTTTGTATTGATATTTTCATTATATTGCATAAGGTTAAAGTATAAAAAGTAATAATTAAGCCACTGATTGAGCAGCCAAGTATAGGTTTTAAGGTTGTACTGTATTAGCATTATACCAATAGGTATTATTTTTATTGAACGGAATTCATGTCGAAATATTTAACAGGTGATACTAATTTTACAGCCAAGGTGAAAATTTTATTAAGTAAAATTTATGGCCGTAGCCCTTTAAAAGACTCTGTCTTGGAAAGAGCTATTAGTTATTTTGAACTAGAAGCATTATCACAACGTAAGCTCGATAAACTCAATAATGAGATTACTAGATTAGTGAGTGTGGGCAGTGATAAAAGTAAAAATAAACTGACTAACCTGAAACGTGAACAACGAGATTATCTACAAGTATTACGACAGCAAAGTAATGAGCGGGCGCAACAGCTACAGTTAGTATGTCGAGATATAATCGAATTATGTGAAGGCGAAACTCGTGCAGACACTAACAAAAAATCTGCAGAGCTTCTAGGAACCATTCAACTGTTATCACCAACAGAAGGCAGTAAAGTTGCCAGCGTAAATGAGCGCAGTAAGCCTTTATATCGTGGAGTGCTTACTTTAAGGTTACTTGATCAAATCTGTTTGAAAACCCTTTCGTCAGGTGCTTATTTAACCCAAGAGCTAGCTAAAATATCTGAATATGACTATCAAGATCTTCGTAATGAGAACGAAGCCGCTTATCTTGAGTTTGTCGATCATGTAAAAATACCCATGCTAATGGCTGCTATTCTGCAAGATATTGGTAATTACCATCCTGATGCACAGATGATTATGCAAGGCAGTGATGGTAAAAAAAGTGTATTTCGTGCATTAAACGTTGAAGAACGCAAAGCCCTATTACAAATAAATTATCGCGAAACGATGAAGTATCTTGTTAATGGTATCGGCGTAGTAATGTATTTAGGTAACTCAAAAGAAGAAAGAAATACTTTTAATAAAGTCGAAACTAATAAATTGCGTTTTGTTAAACAGTTACTTAAAGGAAGTATACAGCCAAAGCTAGGGGTGGGAAATATATTAAAAATCCCCCAAATATATACCGCCATTGTTTTATCAACTAAAGATAATTACAACTACAAATTACTGCCTAAGGTATACCAAGCTTTATATCAAAATGCAGAGCGTGGTAATTGTTGCCGTGGTGTTGTAGACAGCTTATATAAAATTACTGGCGATTTCCCACAAGGGTTTGGTGTTATTTATATCCCCAAGGATAGCGATCAAAACGTTCGTTACGAATATGCCATTGTAACCCAATTATACCCAGAGAAATCTAATGAACCGATATGTAGAATAGCAACTCGGCAGTTGGCATTTATTGGCCATGGTCATGACTTGGTTGTTAAAAAAACTAATAATCTTTATTTTGTCGAAACAGCGAAAGAGTTTTCAAGCATCAACAAAGAAAGGCTGAACGAAATTTTAGAGTTACTATCATCCAATTATCTTGAACGTAAAAAACTCGATTTACTTCCACGTTGCTGGCAGCCTGAAGAATTTTTCACACAAAAAATTAATCAAAAACTTTGGAATCGTATGAATTACAATTAGGTAAGCAAGATTAACAATAATCTTGCTTACGCTTTTTGGTTAAAACAGAGGATAAAAACAAAAATTAAAAGCAATAATGATGGATGATTTTTGTCAGTAATAGCTCTGTTTTTGTAATTTCACTATGTGCTAAATATTCATTAGGTTGATGAGCTTGGTCAATTGAACCTGGCCCCATAACAATAGTCTGACAACCTAACTGTTGAATAAAAGGTGCTTCTGTTGCGTAGTTAACGGCACAACAACTATGGCCAGAAAGCTTCTCAGCCGTTAGCACTAAATCACTTTCTACTGTTTGTTCAAAGCTCGGCGAGCTTGGATCTAGTTCGTTTATGGTTAAGCGTCCAGGGTATTTTTCTGCTATGGGCGCTAATGCCGTTGATAACCAAGAAACCAACTCTTCGTCTTTCATGCCCGGTAAAGAACGCATATCAATATCGAGCTCACAATGGCCACAAATTCTATTAGCATTATCGCCACCACGAATTGCGCCTAAGTTCATTGTTGGTGTTTGAACATCAAAAGCTTCATTTTGATAACTCAGGTTAAGTTTTTCTCTCAGCTTAAATAACTCACTAATGACTTGATGCATTATCTCAATAGCATTAACACCACTTGCAGGCTTACTGGAGTGACCAGCTTGTCCTTTAATGCTAATTTTATGAGACATATGCCCTTTATGCATAACTACCGGCACTAAATTGGTTGGCTCACCTATAATAGCAACATCAGGCTTTATAATACCGCTATCAGCAAAAAATCGTGCGCCTGCCATCGTGGTTTCTTCATCAGCAGTAGCTAAAATATATAATGGCTTCTTTAATAACTTCAGGTCTATTTGTTGGCAAACCTGCAAGATAAAGGCAAAGAAGCCTTTCATATCGCAGCTACCCAGGCCAAAGAGTTTATTATCGCTATCGGTAACTTTAAGTGGGTCAGATAACCAGCGGTTTTCATCAAAAGGTACTGTGTCACTGTGGCCAGCGAGTAATAAGCCGCCATCACCCGTGCCTAATTTAGCTAGCATATTAAATTTACCTTTCGACCCTGGCACTGGTTGAATAGTAATGTCAAAACCAAGGGTTTCGAACCAAGCGGCCAGTAGGTTTATGACACTTTCATTACTTTGATCCCAGCTTGCTTGCGATGAACTAATGCTGGGTTGCGCTATTAGTTGACTAATGGCTTGAGTAAAGTTGGGTAGTTTTAATTGCGTACTTTTCATTATATATAGTAACCTAAAATTATTTCATGGGTAGTTATGCGATTTAGTTGCATAACTAGTTATATGATGATACTTTAGCACCACAATGTAAATAGCCTAATTTAACCACACTATGAAAATGTATGTAATGTATTCAACTATGCGACGACGATAGAGTCATATATTAGGTCTTGGAAGTCATGGCTTTTTAGTTAGTTTATTGAGTTTATTAATAATAGCTAGAAAGTAATCGGTCAAAGTTGAATAGAATTGCAAACGTATCGTATTAATAACACAGCCGTTGTAATTTCTAATCATAAGCTAAATGGTAAGTAAATGAACGTTGTAGTTATAGGTGCAAGTGGTTATGTAGGTGCTGAATTAATTGGGTTGCTAACGCAGCACAATAAAATATCAATTCAACATTTGTTAGTGTCTGAAAATAGTACTTCTAGTGGTAAAACTTTTGCGGAATTACATGCTCGCTGGCAGGGGATATGTGCTTTACCCCTGCATTCTTTTTCGCAGCAATGGTTTGATCAACACATTAGTTCGCCTGCGCATGGTATAGATGCCGTATTTTTTGCTACTCCTCATGAATTTAGTGCGCAATGGGCACAAGCCTTTATTGAACAAGGTATTAAAGTTTTTGATCTGTCTGGCGGGTTTCGCTTAAAAGATGCGACACATTATCCTATCCATTATGGTTTTGAACACCAATCGTTAAAAGCACTTGAACAAGCTCAGTACGGTTTAGCTGAATGGCAAGCCGATGAAATTGCATCTAGTATGCTTATTGCTGTGCCAGGTTGTTATCCAACCGCTAGTTTGTTGTCGTTAAAACCCATTACCAGTAATGCACTTCATCAAGAAAATTCACTTATTGTCGTTAATGGCATTAGTGGGGTAACGGGTGCTGGGCGTAAAGCGTCTTTAGCAACAAGTTTTTGTGAAGTGAGTTTAACGCCTTATAATATTTTACAACACAGACACCAACCTGAAATTAGTCAAGAAGCCAATGCTGAGGTGATTTTTAATCCGCACTTAGCGCCTTATAAGCGTGGTTTATTAGTGACAGTAACATTACAGTTAAAATCTGATGTAACTAGTCAGCAAGTTGACGAAGCCTATACACAAGCATATCAAAACACTCCGTTAGTAAGAATAGTTAATACGTGGCCTAAAATAGACAATGTCGCTCATACCCCATTTGCCGATGTGCATTGGCAAGTCGATGAAGCTAAGCATGTTGTTGTTGTAAGTTGCGCTATTGATAACTTATTAAAAGGTGCAGCATCACAAGCAATACAATGCGCTAATATTAGCTTAGGTCTACCGAGTGAATATAGTTTATTGATGCCAGGGAAAAGTTTATGAAAAAACCCGTCGTGATAAAAATTGGTGGGGCTATTTTAGATGGCTACAACCAAGGTAACACTTTCGCTTTGACAGCATTATTGTCAGTTATTGCTAGTTTAAAAGATCAGCCTGTCGTGATAGTACACGGCGGCGGTTGCGTTGTAGATGAAATGCTTGCCCAAGCAGGATTTACAACCGAGAAAAAGCACGGTTTACGTGTGACACCAAAAGCGCAAATGCCAATTATTAGTGGTGCCCTTGCGGGAAGTGTTAATAAAGCTATCGTTGCAACTGCAGCTAGCTTGAAGCTAGCTGCAGTTGGCTTATCTCTTACTGATGGCAAAATGGTTCAATGTGACTTAAGCCCTTTAGAGTTAGGGCAAGTAGGCGTACCTAAGCCTTTTAGTAGCGCATTACTGGATACACTGTTAAAAGCTAACTTTTTACCTATTGTTTCGTCAATTGGTGCTTTAGAAAATGGTGAGCTCGTAAATGTAAATGCTGATGATGCCGCCGTTGCGATATGTCAGTTACTCAATGCTGAGCTGCTATTACTTACTGATGTTAATGGCGTTAAAGGTGCTACAGGAGAATATTTAAGTTCACTTAATCGTGAGCAAGCAGAAGCGCTGATTAGTAGCGGTGTTATTGCTGGAGGCATGACCGCAAAAGTAAATGCAGCGTTGCAAGCGGCAAATAAGTTACGACGAAGTATCGCGGTTGCTAGTTGGCAATCGCCTGAGCAAATTATCGATTTACTCAATGGTGCCAACGTAGGTACCCGAATACAGCCAAGTGTTAGTTAAACATAATTAACCAAAACACGTCGTGAACTCGTTTTCGTACAGGATATAATTTTAATGAATTTAGAACATTTCTTAGCTGATGATCAGCTAAATAAACAACAAATACTCGATTTAATTGCCTTAGCACGTGATATTAAACAGCAGCCTAAAAAATACAATCAGGCTTTAGCGGGCAAGTCGGTTGCAATGATATTTGAGAAGCCGTCTTTAAGAACACATGTCAGTTTTGATATCGGTATCAATAAATTAGGTGGGCATGCACTTTACTTAGGCCAACAAAATGGTAAGTTAGGTGATCGTGAAAGGGTTAGCGACTACGCTAAAAACCTATCGTGTTATGCCGACGCCATTGTTGCTCGCGTATTTAGTAACAGTTCTATTGAGCAATTGGCTGCACATGGCAGCGTACCAGTGATTAATGCGTTGTGTGATGTATATCACCCATGCCAAGCATTAGCTGATTTTGTCACCCTTGCAGAAAACTTTTCTGATTTAACCACCATCAAGCTCGCCTATGTTGGTGATGCCAATAATGTGTCAAATTCATTAATGATTATGGCGGCTATTATCGGTGTTGATTTCACGTTAGTTTGTCCACAAGGTCATGGTCCAGATGAAACCATGCTTAATAAGGCAGTGAAATTTAGCGAAATATCAGGCAGTAAATTATTTTTTAGCCACGATATTTCAGCGTTAGGTCAACAAGACGCTATTTATACTGATACTTGGATATCTATGGGCAGTAACACCAACGTCGCTGATATTTTAGCAACCTTTAAGCCATATCAAGTTAACCATGAATTAATGGCTACAGCAGGGGCAAGTATAGTTATGCATTGTCAGCCGGCTCACCTTGAAGAAGAAATTACCACCGAGTTATTCGATAGCGAAATGTCAGTGGCTTTTCAATCTGCAGAAAATCGTATGTGGGCACAAAATGCCGTGTTAGTTACATTATTAGCGGACTAATCACGCAGTTATTATTAAACAAATAAATCATATTTAATTTTAAAAATACTTTTTAGCCTAGCCAATTCCATAGAGTTAGCTAGACTGATGATAAAAAATTGTAAAGGAAAAAGATCATGGCATTAGCAGCAAAGAAAAACATTAAAAAAGTCGTATTGGCCTATTCTGGCGGTTTAGATACATCAGCAATTATTCCTTGGTTAAAAGAGAATTATGATGGCTGTGAAGTCGTCGCATTTTGTGCTGATGTTGGACAAGGCGAAGAAGAGCTTGTTGGCATTAAAGAAAAAGCGATAGCGTCAGGTGCATCAGAATGTTATGTAGTTGACCTAAAAGAAGAATATGTTAAAGACTATATTTATCCTATCATCAAAACTGGTGCGGTTTATGAAGGACAATATTTGTTAGGTACTTCAATGGCACGTCCAGTGATTGCTAAAGCTCATATTGAAATTGCCTTAAAAGTTGGCGCTGATGCCGTTTGTCACGGTTGTACTGGTAAAGGTAATGACCAAGTACGTTTCGAAGCTTGTTTTGCTGCTTTAGCTCCACAGTTAACAGTTATTGCGCCATGGCGTGAGTGGGACATGGTTTCACGTGAAGACTTATTAGATTATTTAGCTGAACGTAATATTCCTTGTGCTGCCTCTTTAACAAAAATTTATAGCCGTGATGCAAATGCGTGGCATATATCGCATGAAGGTGGTGAGTTAGAAGACCCTTGGTGTGAGCCTTCAAAAGAAGTATGGACCATGACGGTTGATCCAATGGATGCACCTAATGAAGCTGGCAAAGTCATGTTAAGTTTTGAAGCAGGTGAGTTAGTTGCCGTTGATGGTAAACCTATGTCAGCGTATCAGTCATTAATGTATTTAAATGAAAAAGCCGCCGCTCATGGTGTAGGCCGCATTGATATTGTTGAAAACCGTTTAGTAGGTATGAAGTCACGTGGTTGTTACGAAACTCCAGGTGGCACCGTATTAATGGCAGCCTATAAAGGTTTAGAATCACTTATTCTAGACAAAGAATCACTTAAATATCGTGAATCGGTTGGTCATGAGTTTTCACACGTAATTTATGACGGCCGTTGGTTTACGCCACTTGCTAAAGCGCAGCTTGCTTCAGCAGCATCTTTTGCTGAAAAAGTTACCGGTGATGTAGTAGTAAAACTTTATAAAGGCATGGCGCAAGTCACTCAACGTCGTTCACCAAACAGTTTATATTCAGAAGAGTTTGCTACTTTCGGTGCTGACGATGTTTACGACCAAAAACATGCAGAAGGTTTTATTCGTTTGTTCAGTTTATCAAGTAGAATAACCGCACTAAAACAAGCAGACTCAGTACTAACTGAAAAGAAATAAAAAAGGTAGAGGAATTTAGCCATGGCATTATGGGGCGGACGGTTTAAAGAGCAAGCGAGTGTACAGTTTAAAAAGTTTAATGACTCTTTACCTGTTGACTATCGTATGGCAGTGCAAGACATTGTTGGATCAATTGCTTGGGCAGAAGCATTAACTACGGTTGATGTGCTAAGCCAAGCAGAATTTCAAGAATTGAAAGCAGCACTGTTAGAGTTAAAAGCTTCAGTAGAAGAAAATCCGAAGCAAATTTTAGCTTCCGATGCTGAAGACATACACAGCTGGGTAGAAATTAACCTCATTGAAAAAACGGGTGATTTAGGCAAGAAATTGCATACCGGCCGCAGCCGTAATGACCAAGTTGCCACTGATTTAAAACTTTGGTGCAAGGAAACTGGTAGTGATTTACTTTATGCATTAGTGAACTTACAACAAGCTATGCTAGATCTTGCTGAACGTGAACGTAATACGGTACTGCCAGGCTATACCCATTTACAACGTGCTCAACCGATTACCTTTGGTCATTGGTGTTTGGCTTATGTTGAAATGTTTAACCGTGATATAGGGCGTTTAAAAGATGCTTTATATCGTGCAGACACTTCGCCATTAGGCTCAGGCGCCTTAGCGGGTACAGCTTACCCGATTGATCGTGAAAAACTGGCCCATAACCTTGGTTTTAGAAGCGCAACGCTGAATAGTTTAGATGCAGTTTCAGACCGTGATCATGTCATTGAGTTATTATCAACTGCCAGTATCAGCATGATGCACTTGTCACGTTTTGCAGAAGATTTAGTGTTTTACAATTCAGGCGAAGCCGGTTTTGTTGAAATGAGCGATTTGGTTAGCTCTGGCTCATCATTAATGCCGCAAAAGAAAAACCCAGATGCTTGTGAATTACTGCGTGGTAAAGCAGGCCGAGTAATGGGCTCTCTTACCGGTATGATGATGACAATGAAAGCCTTACCGCTTGCCTACAATAAAGATATGCAAGAAGACAAAGAAGGTTTATTTGACGCGCTTGATACGTGGCAAGAATGTATGCAAATGGCTGTTTTAGTTGCAGAAGGTTTAACGGTAAACCGTGCCCGTACATTAGCTGCTGCTCAACAAGGTTATGCAAACTCAACCGAGCTTGCTGACTATCTTGTAAGTAAAGATATTCCATTTCGCGAAGCACATCATATTGTTGGTGAAGTGGTATTGGCGGCAATCGATGCTGGCCATGCACTAGAAGACTTCTCGATTGCGCAATTACAAAAATTTAGTGACAGAATAGAGCAAGATGTTTACCAACATTTATCCATTGAGTCGTGTTTAGATAAGCGTGGTGCAATAGGTGGTACTTCTCGTCAACAAGTTGAAAAAGCCTTAGCAGAAGTGCAGTCGGGTAATCTTTTATCTGATAATCAAGATACTCTAAACACACAAGTTTTAGGGGCACCAAGTAAAACGCAAATCAACATGACCTTAAAACAAGTTAAACAACGTTTGAATGCGCAACGAGCAGCCGCTATGTCGGTGCGAAGAGCAAGAATGTCAGACATTGATAGTATTTCGGCGTTAGTTGATTACTGGGCAGAGCTTGGAGAAATATTACCGCGCAGTCGCGACAATATTATTCATGACGTACAAAATTTTGTTGTCGCAGAGGTTGACGGTGTTGTTGTGGGTTGTGCATCACTTTATATTTATCAAACGGGACTAGCTGAAATTCGCTCGGTCGTTATTGATAAAAGCGCTCATGGTCAAGGCCAAGGGCAAGCGCTAGTACAATATTTATTAGAATTTGCTCATCAAATTCAACTACAAAAAATTATAGTGCTGACTTATATTCCACAATATTTTGAGCAATTAGGCTTTAACTTAATTGATAAAAACTCATTAGCTGACAATATTATTGAAGACAGTGAGCAAAGTCCGCATAAAGACCCTGCAGATGAAGTGGCGATGGAATATATTGTTAATCGCTGTGCAGAAGAAGCATAGTCGTTTTAGCATTGGTAGTAAGTGATCGATATTAGTGAACAAATGTCATGAATAGTAATGAAGAAAATGTAAAGTGGTTTAGAAGTGCTGCGCCCTATATTAACGCCCATCGCGGTAAAACCTTTGTGTTAATGTTTGGCGGAGAAGCAGTGCAACATGCTAATTTTGCTAATATTATTCATGATATTGCTTTACTAAGAAGTTTAGGTGTGAAGTTAGTTTTAGTGCATGGTGCGCGCGTGCAAATAGAAGAGCGGTTAACCGCTCGCGCACTGCCACAGCACATAGAAAACAACATTCGAATTACCGATGCAGAGACTTTACTCGCTGTTAAAGACGCTACCGGTTCACTGCGTATTCATATTGAAGCCCTGCTAACTATGGGCTTAGTTAATTCGCCGATGCATGGTGCACAAATACGGGTTAGCACGGGTAACTTTGTTATTGCTAAGCCCATTGGTGTTCGTGACGGTATTGATTTTAAACATAGTGGTTTAGTACGCAGAATTGATGCTGAGGGCATTAATACACAATTGAATTTTGGTTCAATAGTATTGCTATCGCCAGTAGGTTATTCGTCAACAGGCGAAGTGTTTAATTTAGCGTTAGAAGATGTTGCAGCACAGGCTGCAATTGCCTTAAAAGCAGATAAGTTAATCACCTTAACCGAACAAGATGGTTTAATCGATAAAAAAGGTGCGTTAATCCGAAGTTGTGGTATTGCGACGGTTAGTCAACTGCTTGCCGATCAAAAAGATCATGTACAACAATTACTGTTAAAAGCCATTATCCAGTGTGGTAAACAAGGTGTTGAGCGTTGTCATAGTGTCAGCTACACCAGCGATAGTGCTTTATTACAAGAGCTGTTCACGCGTGATGGTGCAGGCACCCTAATAGCTAAAGATTATCAAGAGCAACTGTCGGCTGCCAATATTGATGATGTTGGTGGTATTTTAGAATTAATTGCCCCTCTCGAAGAAGAAGGTGTACTTGTAAAGCGTTCTCGTGAGTTACTTGAAATTGAAATTGATCGCTTTACCGTGATTAAAAAAGAAGACGTTATTATCGCTTGTGCAGCACTTTACCCTTACCCGGAGGCTAAAACAGGTGAAATTGCCTGTTTAGTCATTCACCCTGATTATCGAGGTGGTAATCGAGGTATTAGGCTAATTCAAGCGCTTGAAGAAGCAGCTAAAAGGCAAAGCCTCAATTCTATTTTCGTCTTAACTACGGTTAGTGCTCATTGGTTTATTGAACAAGGTTATAGTGAGCAAGCCATTGAAAACCTTCCAGAAGGTAAGCAAAAGATGTATAACATTCAACGTAAGTCTAAGGCATTTACTAAAGCCATTTAATTATTGACGCTTACCATAGATATAAAAAGCAACCAGCAAGGTTGCTTTTTTTGTGCCTCTAACATTTACCAACGCTATACTTAATATCGGTTACAAATTATAACAAATCATTTCAATAGAATTTGTTTTTGTGCATACTAGGTAATAT
>NZ_JACGWF010000031.1:0-42497 GCF_014077595.1 Colwellia sp. 6M3
TCATGTAACAACTTCATCCTATACTTAAATCAGAAAACCTGTCAATAGTGTCAAGAAATTAGTTTTTCTTGTATACTAGACTTTAGTTCTTGATGAACTGATTACACTGGGCAATGTGCTGCATTACTTCAAACTAAATTTAGTTGCGGTTACGTTAGTGCCTTCATTGAAATTTTTATTATTAGGCTGTTATGCTTCAACTTTCACATTTTAATCGTCGTAGTATCAAAGGCGACATTTTTGGTGCTCTTACCTCTACCATAGTGGCATTACCTTTTGCTTTAGCCTTTGGCGTAACGTCGGGCGCGGGTGCAAGTGCAGGTATTTATTGCGCTATTATAACGGGGTTATTTGCTTCTATATTTGGTGGTACTAATCAACAAATATCAGGTCCTAATACCGGTTTAACCATTGCAATGGTGGCCATTTTAACCAGTTTTATAGCGCAATCTCCTGAACATGGTATTGCGATGGCCTTTACCGTGGTTAGCATGGCAGGTGTTTTCCAAATGCTTTTTGGCTTTTTCAAGCTGGGTAAGTATTTTACTCTGATATCTTATCCGGTTATTTCAGGCTTCACGTCAGGTGTTGGTATCCTGATTATTTTATCCCAAATTACATCTTTATTTGGCAAGCCTCTTGCTGATTTATCTTTTTCATCTTCAATATTTACCAGCACAAATACCCTGCTCGGCTTAGTTTGTTTAGCAGTACTTTTTGTCTGGCCACAAAAATTCAGTCGAGTGATACCTGCAAGTATTGTTGCGGTTATTGGTGCAACGCTTTTTTATATTTTTTCTGACAGTGCCATTCCGGTTGTTGGTGCTATATCAAGTGAGCTACCCGCGTTTAATTTCCCTACTTGGCAAGGTGATTTAATAGGTGAAATGATCAAGTCGGCATTATTGATTGCCACCTTGAGTACTTTAGACTCTTTAATGACATCACTAACGGTTGATAGTATCAGTAATGATTTACATAATTCTGATCAAGAACTAGTGGGCCAAGGCATAGGTAATATTATTGCAGGCTTTTTCGGTGCCTTACCCGGTGGCGGCGCAACCATGCGCACCGTCACAAATTTAAGAGCAGGAGGAACAACACCTTTATCTGGTATTTTGCATGCACTTTTTATTCTCGCTATTGTCTTATGGGCCGGCGAATATACGGCTTATATACCTGTGGCGGTTCTCGCGGCAATTTTAACCCATGTTGGTATCAGTATTATTGATTGGAATTTTCTAAAACGTGTACATCAAATCCCACTGTTTAGTGTTGCTTTGATGATTTCAACTATGGTGATGGCGGTTATATTTGACTTAATTACCGCGGTATTAATTTCAGCATTTGTGGCAAATTTAGTTACTATTCGTCGGTTATCAGAAATTCAATTAGACAATATTAAGCTCTTAACAGCGCAAGACGCACTGCACTTACCTATTTACGAAAAAGAGTTATTTACTGAGTTAAATAACCATGTACTTTTACTCAACATATCAGGCCCAATAGGTTTTGGTGTCGCAAGAGGGTTAAAGCAAAGTGTGTCAAAATTAGATGAAAATAAAGCCTTATTGATCGATTTTACCGATGCACGTTTTGTTGGCATTACCAGCACAATAGCTATTGAAGAAATTATTATGAGTTATCAAACACAAGGTAGAAAAATACTTTTATCTAATATTTGTCAGCGAGTTCGTGATGATTTTAATAAATTACAATTATTTGACAAAGTACCAAGAGAGCAGATATTTAATACTAGAATTGAAGCGTTGTATTATTTAAAAAATCAAATACAACCATAATATTATTGAGTGTAGCGAGTAATTTCGTACTCGCTACACTCAACTATTTACCTATTTTGGCTCTTTTGCAATGCAAGGCTAGAGCCAAAGTTATTTACTTTTATTAACTGTAATTTACGATGAGAGTTGCTCGAAGGTATCAACACCTGCTTGCGCGCAACCAAGATCTTGCTCCGGCGAGCCAGAGCTTACACCTATGCCACCAACTACTTCGCCTTGATAAGTAATGGGTAAGCCTCCGCCTACAATGCACATACGCCCACCTAATGCGGTGTGTATACCAAATAAGTTATTTTCATGGCCCGGAATACAAGCCTGATTAAAAATATGGGTACCTTTGCGAGCTGAAGCGGCGGTAAAAGCTTTATCTTGAGATAACGTAATGCTGTGTATTTTTCCACCGTCCATGCGCTCAAAAGCAAGTAAGTTTCCTGACTCATCAACAACCGATATGCACATAGGCACGCCAAACTCCTTTGCCTTTATTACCGCGCCATCAATAATTAATTTCGCCTCTGTTTGATTTAATCTATTTACTGTTAACATAGTTTACACTCTTTAGTTTTTTAAAATTCCTTATTAAACCAAGGTCTTCAATACCCTATGTTATGTATTGATTCTATTGATTTAACGTTATATGTATTAACTTGAACTGTATTAAATTTTGGCTCATTTATACTTTTGCAATAACATGACCCAATTCAATGGAAATTGACTTTCCTGCTTTAACTAAATGTTTGATCCATTCATCTTTACGTCTTTGAATTGGAGCCGAAACTGAAAGCCCTGCTACAACTTCGCCAAACTTGTCATATAAAAGTACGCCAATGCAGCCAACGCCCATTTCCGCTTCTTCGTTATCAAATGCATAACCTTGGTCAACACAAGCTAAGCATTCGTCAACTAGGGTATCGAACTTTGAAAAGGTTTTGCGTGTATAAGTGGGTAAATTTGTGCGCTGGGCGTAGCCTTTAATTCCTTCTACACCATCTCGACCTAGCATCATTTTACCAACACCGGTCACGTGCAACGGTGCCCTGCTACCAATAATTTGTTGAACATGCATCATACGATTTGGAATCGCTTTTTCGACATAAATAACCACATCACCTTCGCGCGTAGTTAAGTTAATAGTTTCACCAAACTTATCACGTAACTTTTCCATGTAAGGAATAGCGACCTGACGAAAGTCTATCGCGTTACTTTGATTACTACTGAGTCTTATAAGTCGACCACTGAGCTGATATCTGCCAACACTATCTCGATCAACAAAGTGGTTATCAATCAACGAATGCAAGATACGAAAAGCCGTTGAAGGCGCTAAATTAGTATCAGCACTCAACGCCTTAAGTGTTACGGGTAATGAGTAACGTGAAATTGCGTCTAATAACATCGCTGCTCGGTCAATCACTTGAATACGAGATTCTGGTTTATGCTTTTTCATAAAACTCACACTGTCTTCCATTAGGGATTTAACTTGCTGTTAGCAAATCTACTTTACTGACTCTGTAGCTAAATATAATGCTAAAACAACCATAATAAATAGCTAAATTACACAATAATAATTCCACATTGTGAAATCTCGTACACGCCAGCACACAACCACCTCGTTAACGATTGATTTTTATGAACTTAATAAATGGTAATTACAATAACAATAAAATAATTTCATATAGTGAAATCAACCTTGATTGCCTGACCCTACCATTTTCCATAAGGTGGAATAACTTAAATAAATCAAACCTGCTTTTATAAACCCATACAAAAGCAACGCACTTAAATCCTTTAAGTAAACAAAATAGTCAGCCATTTAGCCGTGGTTATTCAATAAAAAAGGAGCCGAATTTGAGCAGTTCAACAGAAAAGCCTATGTACATTCCAACTTACGACCATGTACTTGAAGCACACGATCGCATTAAGCCCTACATTCATGAAACACCTGTTTTAACTTCACAGTTTATTAATGAACTAGCCGGTGCTGAATTATTTTTTAAATGCGAAAACTTACAAAAAGCGGCTGCGTTTAAAGTCCGCGGTGCTTGTAATGCCGTATTTGGTTTATCTGATGAAGCAGCAAAAATTGGTGTTGCGACACATTCGTCAGGCAATCATGCGTTATCACTTTCTTATGCGGCTGGTCGACGCGGTATTCCGGTTACGGTTGTTATGCCAAGAACGGCTCCGCAAGCCAAGAAAGATGCGGTTATTGGTTATGGCGGTACAATTATTGAGTGCGAACCCTCGACCACTTCGCGTGAAGCAGTATTTGCTGAAGTAGTGGCTAAATCGGGTGCTGACTTTGTGCACCCTTACAACGATCCTCGTGTTATTGCAGGCCAAGCCACTTGCTCAAAAGAGTTAACTAGCCAAGTTGAAAATTTAGATACGGTTGTAGCCCCTATCGGTGGTGGCGGCATGATTTCAGGCACTTGCTTAACCTTATCGACCATAGCGCCTAACATAAAAATATATGCTGCAGAGCCACTAAATGCTGACGATGCAGCCAGATCATTTAAAGCCGGTCATATTATTGCTGACGATGCTCCAGACACCGTTGCAGACGGTCTTAAAGTTCCGTTAAAAGATTTAACTTGGCATTTTGTTAAAAATCACGTTACCGACATTTTAACGGCAACAGAAGATGAAATTATTGCTGCGATGAAGCTTATTTGGCTACGTATGAAAATAGTCGTAGAGCCTAGTAGTGCTGTCACATTAGCCATTATTCTCAAAAACCCAAATGTTTTCAAAGGTAAACGAATTGGGGTAATTCTTACCGGTGGCAATGTCGATTTAGACAAACTGCCATGGATGAATAAATAGATTCAGTTCAAAGACATAAACTTAATAACAACAGAAATTTTGGAGATAAAAATGACTACAAGCAATTTAGAAGTAGGTTACGACATTCCGGCAGCTATTGGTATGGCAGAAGCTGATATTCAAACCCCCTGTTTAGTCGTAGATTTAGACGCCCTAGAGCGCAACATTGTCACCATGGGTAACTATGCAAAAGCAATGGGGGTTCGTCATCGCGTACACGGCAAAATGCATAAATCTGTTGATATTGCGCTATTACAAGAAAAGCTTGGCGACAGTTGCGGGGTATGTTGTCAAAAGGTATCTGAGGCAGAAGTATTTGCACGAGGTGGTATTAAAGATGTACTGGTATCAAACCAAGTACGTGACCCTGCAAAAATTGACCGTTTAGCCCGCATGCCTAAATTAGGTGCGCGTACACTTTGTTGTGTTGACGACCTTGATAATGTTGCAGAACTTGCGCTTGCCGTTAAAAAACACGGTACTGAAATTGAATGTTTAGTTGAAATAGACTGTGGTGCTGGACGTTGTGGTGTAAGTGAAGGACAGCCAGTTGTTGATATTGCTAAAGCAATTCATGCAACACCGGGCTTAAAATTTGCGGGTATTCAAGCATACCAAGGTGCAATGCAGCACATGGAAAACTTTCAAGAACGAAAAGAAAAGCTTGATATAGCGATTGCAATGGTAGCTCGCACCATTGAAATGCTTAAAGTGGAAGGATTAACGTGCGACATTGTTGGCGGTGGCGGCACAGGTTCATATTACTTTGAAGGTAACTCGGGCGTATTCAACGAATTACAATGTGGTTCGTACGCATTTATGGATGCTGATTATCAACGTATTCACGATGAGAACGGTGAAAAAATCTCTGAATTTGAAAATGCCCTATTTATTTTAACGTCTGTAATGAGTCATACAAAAACAGATAAAGCTATTTGTGACGCTGGTCTTAAAGCACAATCTGTTGACAGCGGCTTACCTTATATATTTGGACGTGATGATGTTGAATACATTAAGTGCTCAGATGAACACGGCGTGATTTCAGATCCTAACGGTGTCTTAAAAATTAATGAAAAGTTAAAGCTAGTGCCTGGTCATTGTGACCCTACCTGTAATGTTCATGACTACTATGTAGGTGTGCGCAATGGCAAAGTTGAAGTGCTGTGGCCAGTATCAGCTCGTGGCAAAGCTTATTAATCTGCACGTTTTTAAACTAAACCTTATGAAGGCCTTTTGAAAATCATACTTTACTTCATTTGGTTTATTCAGATTTATTCAGTTTTAAAGTTTTATTCTCCCAAGGAGTAATGGTTAAGCTTGTCGTTTTTATCTGTTTCCCAACCGACAATAACGAATGACTTTTAACCTTACCTTTGGGAGTTTTTTCATCGCATAAAAGAGTAACAACTTAAGACCCTATTTCAGCCAATTGATAACTTAAGGATACAATAATGAGTCAGTCTCCCATAAAGAAAAACCAAGGTGTTTCAGTAATATCTGAAGCAGTATGCCAAAAAATAATCGGCAGAGAAAATGCCTTTATTGCCGTAGAAAATGTATTTGCTGCGATGGCGAAAAATACCGCCTATAACTTCCCTGTGATCCGTGAAGCCATTGGCCATGAAAATGCGCTTTATGGTTTTAAGTCAGGCTTTGATCGCGATGGTATGGTGCTGGGTTTAAAGTCAGGCGGTTACTGGCCTGGCAATACAGATAAAGGTTTAACGAACCATCAATCGACTGTTATTTTATTCGATCCTGACACAGGTAAATTAAAATCATTAGTCGGTGGAAACTACTTAACGGCCGTTCGTACAGCGGCATCTTCTGCGGTATCAATTGCTCATTTAGCCCGTAAAAACGCTAAAGTGTTAGGCATTGTCGGTGCAGGTCATCAATCAACCTTCCAGTTACGTGCAGCTTTAGAACAGCGTAGTTTTGAAAAAGTTGTGGCATGGAATTTACACGCTGACAAATTGAGTAACCTTGCTGATGTTTGTAAAGAGTTAAACGTGCCATTTGAAGGACTTAGTCGCGAAGCACTTTGTGCTCAAGCCGATGTTATTATTACCATTACTTCAGCGTTTGAGGCTTTAATCGATAAAGCGTGGATAAAACCAGGAACGCACATTGCGTGTATGGGCACCGATACTAAGGGTAAACAAGAAGTAGATGCAGAGCTATTAGCCACCGCTAGTGTGTTTACTGATGAACTTGCACAGTCAATTACCATTGGTGAAGCACAACATGCAATTGCTTCTGGCTTGATTAAAGATACCGATATTGTCTCAATTGGCGATGTTATCAATGGTGTAAAACCCGGTAGAACGAGTGATGATGAAATTACGTTATTCGACGGCACCGGTGTGGGTTTGCAAGATTTAGCCGTTGCCTCAGTCGCCGCAGCGTTAGCAGAAGAAAAAGGCTTAGCTACTTATTTTTCACTTTAGTTTTTAACTCTTAGTTATTAGCTATTAATTTCTCTGTTAGTTTTCATTTAAATTAATGGTGTAAATAAACTCAGCGGTGCTAATATCGCCGCTGAAATTGCACCTTAATATTGTGCACCTAAAATAGCGTATTAAATAACGTGTTTGACCTGGCTCAGTAATATTAAAACCCTTAATCTTTATCACCATTTTTAATTGATAACACTAGCCTTTTACATGCTAAAACTTAGGCACATACCAGAATGAAGCACACTCTCCATCATGTCAGTAAAACTATTTTTCGTAGTTTTTCTCAAGTTATGCTGCAACAAAACACCTTAACAGGCTTACTGTTCTGTCTTGGTATCGCTATTAATTCAGTTACCATGTTGTTAGGAGCATTGTTGGCTGTGTTAGTGAGTTTTATCACCGCTACATTATGCAAATTCAACTCAAGGTTAGTTCAGCAAGGTGTTTATGGCTTTAATGCCGCGCTTGTTGGCACGGCGGTGTGGTTCTTTTTACCCGTGAGTTTTTTGTCGTTAATATTAATCATTATCGCTGCTAGCTTTGCCACCATACTTAGCCATATTTTACTCATCTATAGTGCCAAATTCCCTATCTTTACCGCACCTTTTATAATGACTACTTGGTGTATATTACTTTTTATGAAGGTTTCAGGTATAGCGCCAGTAACCGAACAATTTTCAACTCATGACATTGCTGATTTTCACACGGTTTTTCGAGGATTAGGCCAAGTAATGTTTCAAAGTTATTGGCTTTCCGGGCTAATATTTTTTGTTGCTTTGCTGGTAAGTTCGTACAAATTGGCTATTTGGGCATTAATTGGTTCTGGAACAGGCCTGCTGATCGCACGAACTTTAGGTTATTCTGAAGGGACATTATTAATTGGTGGTTATGGCTTTAACGCTGCGCTTGTTGCTATTGCTTTAGCTCAACGTTACCAAGGTAAACATTACTTGATTTTTATCGGTATATTGCTGAGCGTGTTGCTTTCTCAAGCGCTTACTTTACTGGCTATACCTGCATTAACAGCGCCATTTGTATTGGTTAGCTGGATAGTCGTTGCGGTAAAATCGAAAATAACAGGGGTTTATAAACTTCTCTAGCTAATACCGCAACCTTTTAGAATGATTTGAGTGAGTGAAGCAACCACCTCTTCGAAGTCGTCATCGTTCATTGCTTCTTTATCAAGTGCCGCGACAACTTGTACGTTAAAATCGGCGTAATGCTGAGTTGAACTCCAAATTAAAAATAACAAATGGTAAGGATTAACAGGGTCAATAAGGCCTTGTTCAACCCAAGATTCAATAACCATAACTTTGGTATTCAACCACACTTTAAAATCATTATTTAAGTAGTCGTTAAGAACTGGTGCGCCATGAATGAGCTCACTTGCAAAAATTCTTGATGCATCGGGATCATTTTTAGAGTGCATGACCTTCGCTCGAATATAAGCACTAAGCACTTTTTTGGGTTCGTTAGCCAAAGTTAGTGTGTCGTAATCTTTATTCCATACCGCGATAATATCACTCAGTAACTGTTGGTATAAATCAGTTTTGTCAGCAAAATAGTAGTGAATGTTGGCACGAGCAATATTAGCGCGTTCAGCGATGCGTTTTATCGATGCCCCTTTAAAACCATAAGTAACAAACTCTTTCTTTGCTGCTTCTAATATTATGGCTTTATTTTTTTGTCGGATTGTCCCTTCAACTACTTTTTCTTTACTCACTTAAATTCCTATTACAACGTCAACATTAGCGGTATTTACACGTTAGTTAAATATACAGATACTTAGCGACAATAATGCCACTTATTTTTGCTTATTATTATCAAAAAATACTGTCAAAAATAAGTATCCAAAAAATAATATCAAAATAAAGTTAGTTTTAACACGAGTGGCGCGCTAAGCCTAACTTAAACCTAACTAAGCCTCTAAGATAAAAAAGGCAGATAATACCACTAAAAATTTAGGATACTAGCTGCCATTTGTTGATCAATTTTCGCCTAGGTTTTAAGAAAATCCTAGCGAGTTGTTATTTTGAGTTCGCAAGCCAAATGGCTAAACGCATACGCTCGTCATCTGTCATCGCGGTTTTATTCATAAATGGCATATCTTTGGCGTCAATCACGCGTGCTTGAATACGTGGACCCCATTGTTTAATGGTATCAATATCAGAAAATACAATACCCGCTGGCGCAATGGTAAAAATGTCATCGGTCGGGGTTTCTGCATGGCAAGTGCCACAACGTTGCTCAATTATTTGCGTAACCTCACCATTAGTCACCACTTGTTGCTGTTGCGCTGCGCTTAACTCAACTGAGCGCGGTGCAATAGCTACAGCTAACACAACGGTCGCAACAACCGAAGCAACCAAAATTAAAGGCTTTTGTTTACCAAAGTGTCGTAAAACAAAATATTGTCGAACCGCCGCTGTGATCAATATAATCACCATTAACACTAACCAGTTAGCACTATGGTTAAAGGTCATTGGGTAATGATTTGAGATCATAATAAAAATAATGGGCAAGGTGGTGTAAGTGTTATGTGTTGAGCGCACTTTGGCATTTAAACCATAAGCAGGATCAGGCGCTTTGCCCTCTTCTACGGCTTTAACTAAAGCACGTTGCGACGGCATAATACCGAAAAACACATTGCCGGCCATAATGGTGCCAATAATAGCGCCCATATGCATGTAAGCACCACGTGCACTGAATATTTGCGTTAATCCATACGATAATGCCGTTGCTACAACAAGCAGGATCAAGCCTAAAATAAGGCCATGATTTCTTAGCTTAGTTCTAACTAAAAATTCGTAAATACCTACGCCGACCACAATAGAACCAACACCTAACAAGATGGCTTGCATTTGTGATAAGTCAGCAACACGTTTATCAATTAAATATGATTCAGCGCCAACATAGAACATAAGCGTTAATAATAGAAAACCTGTGATCCAAGTGGTGTAAGCTTCCCATTTAAACCAATGTAATGTCTCAGGAATTTTTGGTGGTGCTAATTTATATTTCGCCACTTCATAAAAACCACCACCGTGTATGGCCCACAAATCACCACCAATACCTTTGTCAGCTTTTTCTTGTGGTGGTGTTTCTAAATGATTGTCTAACCAAACAAAATAAAAAGATGCGCCGATCCAAGCAATACCTGTAATAAGATGTGCAAATCGAATGACTAAATTGAGCCATTCATTAATATACGGGTCCATAAAATTCCTTAGTGTTCAAAATCTGTTGTTTTATTATTATTGTATTTTTTAAACCCGCTCACCCATTATATGGGTTGCTTTAACATGACGTTCATCGCCTAACATGCTTAGTATAAAAAGTTTTTCTGAAAGTGTTTTACAATGTTGCATACGTCTATCCATTAAAGGCGTTGCGTTATAATCCAAAACAATGAAATCGGCTTCAGCGCCTTTAACAAAATTACCTATAGTACCTTCAAGATCTAAAGCTATAGCTCCACCTAATGTGGCTAAAAATAGTGATTTAAATGGGCTAAGTTTATCGCCGCGAAGTTGTTGTGTTTTATAACCTTCGTTTATCGTGCTTAACATAGAGAACGTTGTGCCAGCACCGATATCGCTACCCAAACCCACGTTAACATCAAACTTTTCTGCCTGTTTAAGGTTAAACAAGCCACTACCTAAAAATAGGTTTGAGCTAGGACAAAAAGCAATAGCAGAGTCAGTTTCACTTAAACGCTGGCATTCGCTGTCATGCAAATGTACGCCATGAGCAAATACACTACGTCGGCTGAGTAAGTTACTTTTATCGTATACATCTAAATACCCGTCGCTATCTGGAAATAGTTCTTCTACCCAAGCAATTTCAGCTTTATTTTCACTTAAATGGGTATGCAAATAAACACTCGGGTGTTCTGCTAATAACTGCCCTGCTTTGTTTAATTGCTCGGTTGAACAGGTAGGTGCAAATCGCGGTGTAATAGCATATTGCAAACGGTCAGTGTTATGCCATTTTTCAATTAATGCTTTACTGTCATCATAACCACTTTGTGCTGTGTCAGATAAGTAATCAGGACAATTTTGATCCATTAACACTTTGCCACAAATCATGCGTAATTTTTTCTGTTGAGCAATGGTGAAAAAGGCTTCTACTGATTCTTTATGTACGGTACCAAAAACTAAGGCGGTTGTTGTACCGGCCTCAAGTAATTGTGTTAAAAAGAACTCTGCGACTTTTTTACCGTGTTCAAGATCTGAAAATTGACGTTCAAATGGGAAAGTATAGTTTTCTAACCACTCAAGCAGTTGTTCGCCGTATGACGCGATCATTTCTGTTTGTGGATAATGAACATGAGTATCAATAAAGCCTGGCATCATTAAACCATTTTCGTAATGAATAACCTCAACATTTTTATCTAGCGTGCTAAGTAACGTTTTAGCTTCGCCAACTTGTTCAACAAGCCCATCTTTAATGATGAGGAGCCCGTCTTCAATATATTGATAACTGTCTTGTAGAGCTACTTTGGCAGGATCAGCCAAAAAATGCAGTAACTCTCCACGATATACTTTCAACATTAATTTATTACCTTCTGATTTATTTATTGTTTTTTATAACGAGTGTTTATATTTATCAGTCAATGTAAAAATTGACTTTAAGTTTTTAATACCGATAACTGTTGATTAGGAGTCCGACGTTATTAACTTTCTGTGATAACGATAGAGCCATCTAATTCCAGCACATCACAGTTATCACCTTCACCTCCGCGATCTACCACTAAAAAGTCACTTTCGCCTCCCAGTGCTAAACAGAAATGATGCCAAGTGCCTTTATGATAGTTAACGCCTTGGTCAGAATTTGCGATGAAAATTTCCAACTTATTTACGTCAAATTCTCCTGCGGGAGCTACTACCACTAGGTATGGGTTTTGGCCCATAGGTATGAATGCTTGGCTGCCGTGTGGATGACGTTCCATCATTTTAACGGCAATCGGTTGTGCTAGCGGTGTAGAGCGAAATATGTTGATGATTGCGTGTCCTGCATTATCACTGACATCAACCTTAGCGAGATCATGATAACGCTGAGTAAAGCCATCGTTAATTTCAATTATTTTAGCGCCAGCATCAGCTTCAATAACATCACCAAAAGCACTAAAAGCTTCGCGTGTTAAAGGCTTTGGCGTAACGACTTGTATGTTGTTTGACATAATAGTTACCTACTTAACTTTATTAGCTACCACGATATGTCGAGTAACCAAACGCCGTTAATAACAACGGAATATGATAATGACTTGCACTGCCATCTAGCTCAAAAACGATATCAACATAAGGATAAAAACCTTGCTCTTTATTGGCTAAAAAATACGGTTTAGTTGAAAAGTGCATACGATAAATTCCTGCACCAAGCACTAAATCGTCAGCTAATAAACCAGCAATTCGGCCATCGGCGTTAGTTAAACCGCTCGCTAACTCATTCCAACCATCATTGGTTTGAACAAATAAAGTAATAGGTAAGTTTTGCGCAGGTAAACCGCGAGTAGTGTCGAGTACATGAGTGGTTATTTGGCTCATATTAATTTCTCTAAACGTAAGTGAAATATTTTGCGTTGTTCTTCAGCCGCATTAGTCAGTTCGGTTACTTTATCGTTTGGCAAACGCGCTTGTAATAATGCCACCATTTGTGCCGCGCTTTTACCTGTTGCACAAACAATAAATATAAAACCAAACTTTTCTAAATAATCTGCGTTACCTTGAGCTAGCGATTCAATTACTTGCTCGGTTGCTTCACTGACTGAGCTTTGTTCACCACTGGCAAGTTCTTTGGTATTGGCATACTTTGCTCTTAACGTATCAACGTTGCCAATTTGTGGGTGACCTTCAAATGCTTCTAAATAGTCTGCTTCAGCAAGTCCTTGCCACGCTATATCTGCTTTAGTTTCTAAATCTTTTTTATCTGCAAAAGGGCGCGCCTGAACCATTTTTTCTACCCAAGCTGCAGATGTACAACATTGCATAAAGGTGTGTGTGGCTTCATCGATAGTTAATTCATTTAATTGTGCTAAATTCATCTTATTTCCTGTTATTAACTGGTTTGTTTCTTTGTCATGCAATGATTGGCTAAAGTAAGACATACAAGCTAAATGCTACTAATAAAAGCATAGCTATCACTTGTTTTATTATTTATTTATTTATTTTATTGAGAGTAAGTATATTACTCTCTTTACTAACACTTTCTAACGTAAAGGTATTTCACATTGTAGAACGGTTTTATAAGCTTTCATGAAAATCACTGGCTCCGACTAACCAAGCACCTGATAGTCTTTGTTAGTTAAATAAAATGTTAGACAAATTTAATCCTAGTCAGTGTTAAGTAATTGCTTAAGTTCTTGCCAATGAATACCTTGCTGCGATTTAGGGCGTTTTTTGTTCACTGGCGTTGTTGAGCTATGTTCTTCTGATTGTTCAAGTATTTCATCTAATTGCGCTACTTTTTTTTGTTCAGCTTGGTAAATATTAATAATTTCAGCTGAAACAGAAATGGCGACTTCCATCGGTAATTTACCGCCAACTTGAGATAACCCAATCGGGCAATTCATTCTTGCAACTTGGTTTTCATCTATATCTCGGTGTTTATAACGTTGTTTGAATCTGCGCCATTTGGTATCAGAAGCGATTAGCCCTAAATAATGAAAATCAGCACGCTTTAAAATTGCCTGTGATATTTCAAAATCCATTTGATGATTATGTGTCATGACAATAAAGTAGCTATTTTCTGGCATGCTTGCTACTTCAAGCTCTGGCGCGTCACTGACGACTTTAAGGACATTATCATATTGCTCAGCATTAACAGGAAACTCTGCTTCTCGGCTATCTACCCAAGTTACTTTACACGGCAGTTGCGCTAACAATGGCACTAAAGCTTTGCCTACATGGCCAGCGCCAAACAACATAATATTAACGCCGGTAGTTGCAAAGCATTCAAACAACACGGTTGTATTACCACCACAACATTGACCTAAATTACTGCCCAGTTGAAAATGTTCGATATGCTGGCAAGTTTTACCACTGAGCAACATTTTTTTCGCTTGTTTAATCGCCTTATGCTCAAGGTGACCACCGCCAATAGTGTCAAAAATGTCGTTACTGCTGATGACCATTTTTGTACCACTATTTCTTGGTGTTGAGCCTGAAACACCAACCAATGTCACTAAGACATAGGCTTGGCCTTGTTTGCTCAATTTATAGCTCGCGCTGCTCCAGTTTGTTGTCATCAGTATTTACCTATGCTTGTGCGCTGTCTTTCATCGCTTCAACAGCCCAAAGAACACGTTCAGGGGTTGCAGGCGTATCAAGCGCGGGGCTTAACTTGTAATCTGACACACTCGAAATTGCATCTTTAAGTGCTGACCAAACTGAAATACCTAACATAAATGGTGGTTCACCGACCGCTTTAGAGTTGTAAATAGTTTGTTCTCGGTTAGGATCGTCAGGCACTAAATCAACTCTAAAATCACTTGGTGTATCACTGATTGCCGGAATTTTATAAGTTGCAGGATTATTAGATAACAGTCGACCTTGATCATTCCAGACTAATTCTTCAGTCGTTAACCAACCCATACCTTGGATAAATGCCCCTTCAATTTGGCCAATATCTATTGCTGGATTCAACGAATGCCCTACGTCATGCAAAATGTCGGCACGTAATAATTTATATTCACCCGTTAGCGTATCAATTAATACCTCAGATACCGCAGCACCGGTTGAATAATAGAAGAATGGTCGACCTTTACCTGTTGCGCGATCAAAGTGTATTTTTGGCGTTTTATAAAAACCCGTTGAAGATAACGACACTCGGCCCATATAGGCTTGCTGAATAAACTCTGCAAATGAGAATGTTTCTGTTCCCACTATGACTTGGCTTTCTTTAAAGTGTACCTCGGCTTCACTAACGTTATATTTTTCACAAGCAAACGCGATTAAACGGCCTTTAATGGTTATAGCTGCCGCTTGTGCCGCTTTACCATTTAAATCGGTGCCTGATGACGCCGCTGTTGGTGAAGTATTAGGAACTTTATCAGTTCGGGTAGCAGAAACGCCGACCGTATCCACGTTAACTTGAAACTCTTCAGCAACAATTTGGGCCACTTTAGTATATAAACCTTGGCCCATTTCTGTGCCACCATGGTTTAAATGAATAGTACCATCGGTATAAATATGTACTAAGGCACCTGCTTGGTTTAAGTGTTGAACAGTAAACGAAATACCAAATTTAACGGGTGTTAAAGCAATACCTTTTTTTAATATGGTGTTTTCAATATTGAACTGACTAATGCTTTTTCTGCGCGCTTGGTAGTCAGCACTTTGCTCTAATGATGAAATTAATTCCGCCATTTTATTATGCTCTACCGTTTGATGATAATGCGTAACATTGCGCTCATCTTTACCGTATAAATTGATTTTACGGATTTCTAACGGGTCTTTACCTAAATAGCGCGCAATATCGTCCATCACCATTTCAATGGTCATCATGCCCTGCGGTCCGCCAAAACCACGATAGGCGGTATGCGACACAGTATTTAATTTACAACGATTACCGGTAACCGTTGCTTGATCTAAAAAGTACGCGTTATCAGAATGAAACATAGCTCTATCGACAATGGCATCTGACAAATCAGGTGAATAACCACAATTGCCGTTTACTTCGATATTAATACCTTTAATTTGACCGTTATTATCAAAACCAACGCGGTAATTATTTTCAAAAGGATGACGTTTACCTGTCATACACATGTCGTCTGATCGGCTTAATTTAAACTTTACAGGACGTTTGGTTTGATTAGATAAAAGCGCAGCTAGACAAGCCCAAGGCGCAGCTTGAGTTTCTTTACCACCAAAACCACCGCCCATACGGCGAGTATCTACAATCACTTTATTTAGAGGAATATCAAGCACTTCAGCCACTAGCTTTTGTACTTCACTCGGGTGCTGTGATGATGAAAACACGGTCATGCCGCCGTCTTCAGTTGGCTCGGCAGTAGACACTTGCCCTTCAAGATAAAAGTGCTCTTGACCTCCAACAGAAATTTCACCCGATAATTGATGCTCTGCTTGTTCAATTGCAGACTCTGAATCGCCTCGTTTCATGGTAAATGGCGGACGAACAAAGCTTTGTTTCGCTAAGGCATCTTTTACCGTTAATACAGCGGTTAATTCTTCATATTCAATTTTCGCTAATTTAACTGCACGTCTAGCTAAATCATGACTGGTAGCTGCTACAGCAAATATTGGTTGGCCAATATAATCCACTTGACCAATAGCCAACACCGGATCACCCGGAAATACAGGGCCAATATCGGTATGTCCTGGAACATCTTCAACCGTGATCACGGCCACAACGCCTTCAGCTGCTTTAACGGCCGATAAATCGATACTTTTAATGCGGCCGTGTGCAATGGTACTTTGACCTGCAGCAGCATGTAACTGCCCTTGAAGGCTTGGTCTGTCATCAATATAAAGCGCTTCGCCACTGACGTGTTTGTCAGCGCTTTCATGCTTTTTAGAGCGACCAACACCGCCTTGACCGACAGAAGCTAATTCTGCATTGATATTTTCGTTAGAGTGCTTTGTATTTATAAGACTACGCATAATTAACTACCCGTGTTTCAATCTGTTTACTTTGTAATTCTAAATAACACTTTTGAATTAAGTTTTGTGCCACTTTCATGCGATATTTATCAGAAGCACGTACATCTGACATCGGCTTAAAGTCGAGTGCTAATGCTGATTGCGCTGCGGTGATACTTTCGCCATTTAAGGTTTTATTTAACAAGGCGGCTTCACATTGTTTAGCGCGCATAGGAATACCCGCCATGCCACCAAAGGCAATACGAACATTGGTGACAATATTATCTTTAAGTTCGATATTAAAGGCCGCTAAAACTGCAGAAATGTCGTCATCAATGCGTTTAGATATTTTGTAAACCTTTAAAACCTTATCTGGCGCAGATTTAGGTATATAAATGTTCTTTATAAACTCAGACGGGTTTAACAGCGTTTTTTTGTAATCAACAAAGAAGTCTTCTACTGCTATTTTTCGTTCGCTGTCACCGCATTGCAAGGTCATTTCTGCACCTAACGCAATTAAAGCTGGCGGCATATCACCGATAGGCGAAGCATTACCAATATTGCCACCTAAAGTGCCATTATTACGGATTTGTCTTGAGCCTATGCGCTCAATCATTTCACCAAGCTCATGATATTCTTTATGTAACATTGGAGTAAACTGGCTGTAAGGCACTGCTGAGCCAATAATAAATTCTTCAGCCGTGTTTTCTATCATGTTTAATTCAGCCACATCTCCCAAATAAACTAGGTCTTCAATGGTGGCTAAATTTTGTGTCACCGTTAATGCTAAATCAGTAGCACCGGCCACTAAAGTTGCTGACGGATTTTTTAATAATTTTTCGGCTAACTCTACGACAGTTTTTGGCGCGAAGTAATGATGACGAGCATTTGATAATGCCGCTGAAGGTAAGGTTTTAAACTCATTCAACTGTTGTACTGTTTGACTATAATGTTCGGCAAATGAGTCAGCTTCGCAATGCTCACTAGACGCCATAGCCGCGTCAATAATTGAGCGATAGCCTGTACAACGACATAAATTACCCGCCAGCGCTTCTAGTACTTCTGTTCGGTTAGGCTTGTTATTTTGTTTATGTAAGGCGAATGAAGACATAACAAAGCCTGGTGTACAATAACCACATTGCGAGCCATGATTATCGACCATAGATTGTTGAACATGATGCAGTTTTGCACCCTGCTTAAGATGCTCTACGGTGATCAGTTGCTTACCGTGTAAACTGCCGACAAAGCTAATACAGGCATTTATCGATTTATAATCTAGCGTTTGGTTATCTTTGGTTAACTCAGCAATAACAACCGTACAAGCGCCACAATCTCCTGAGGAACAGCCTTCCTTGGTGCCACTATTAAATCGCTCTTCACGTAAATACTGAAGAACCGTTAAATTAGGATCTATATTTTCTATTGTAACAACGTCGTTGTTTAATAAAAAACGCACTGTACTTATGGTCATATTGAATTTCGCTTCTTGTTTTGTGATTTTATAAAGTGCTTATGTAGTATTAAATATATCAGAATAAAAACCTGACACAAGTGTCAATTAATGTTTTTCGCGTTAAATATTAAAAATTACTTTAGCGCATACTCTGTTAACGCTTTAGCTCAATAGCTTTCAAACGAATAATTTGCTAGCCTTAACATCATAATAATAGTTTAAAATCCCAAAAATCTCGTGGATATTTCTCGGAAACATAATGGACGAAGTCGATAAAAAAATTGAGCAATGGGCAATTCAAATGCCAGAACTCGATACTAAAGCTATGGCTATTACTAGCCGAGTATTAAGAATATCAAAGCACATGAGCGATGAATTAACTAAGTCATTTCGTGATTACGAACTTACAGATGCTGGCTTTGATGTTTTAGCGACGTTGCTGCGTATCGGCCCTCCGCATGCGCTTTCGCCAAATCAATTGCTTGAACAAATGTTGATAACCTCAGGCACGATGACCAGTCGAATTGATTTACTTGAAAGTAAAAAACTGGTTAAACGCACAACCAATAAAAAAGATAAACGCAGTGTCACTGTTTCTCTCACGCCGAAAGGCTTAAGTCTTATTGAGAAAGTGATTGTTGAACATGCGCAAAGCCAAAAAGCCGTAGTGTCTTGTTTTACATCAGCAGAGCAAGCGCAATTTGAGCATTTATTAAAGCGCTACCTTACGCAAATAGGCTACTAAGCAATCCATATTTAGCCGTTGATGTTCAGGTATAAAAAAACGCAAGTAATGTCATTAAATTTGATTATTACATGCGTTTCTAGTTATCTCTTTAGTAAGGTCTTCCGTAAATAATTACTTAGCAGGACGTATAAAAGGCATATGTCTATTTACGTCTTTGTACAGTAAATATCTGAACGGGCCTGGGCCACCGGCATAACAAGATTGTGGGCAAAAGGCACGTAACCACATAAAATCACCTGCTTCTACTTCAACCCATTCACCATTGAGATGATAAACCGCTTTGCCTTCTAATACATAAAGGCCGTGCTCCATGACATGAGTTTCATCAAACGGAATAACTCCACCGGGTTCAAATGTAACAATATTCACGTGCATGTCATGACGCATATCTGATTGTTCAGTAAAGCGAGTGGTTTTCCATACGCCGCCAGTATTGGGCATTTCAATGCCTTCTACTTCGTTATCACTGGTAACAAAGGCTTCAGGTGCATCGATGCCTTCCACAAATTGATACGCTTTGCGGATCCAATGAAACTTAACGTTGGCACTGCTGTTATTTTTTAGCGTCCATTTGCAACCAGGCGGTAAATAAGCATAACCACCTGTTTCAAGGTGATGGTTAACGCCTTCAATATTTACGTCCATTTCGCCTTCAACAACAAACAGCACACCTTCTGCTTTTTCGTCTAATTCAGGTTTTTCAGAGCCACCATTTGCGCCAACTTCAACAATATATTGTGAAAAGGTTTCTGAAAAACCACTTAATGGACGCGCGATAACCCACATACGCATATTTTCCCAAAAAGGTAAGTAACTGATCACAATATCAGTTAACACACGTTTTGGAATAATGGCATATGCCTCAGTAAAAATTGCCCTGTCTGAAATCAATTGTGTTTGTGGTGGTAAACCACCGGTTGGTGCATAGTAAGTGTGTTTATCTGACATGGTCTTTATTTCCTTGATGTCTGGGCTGCAATGAATTTTTTTCTGTATTCATGCAACAATGGTTCGGTATACCCATTAGGTTGGGTTTTACCTTTAAATATTAAATCTAACGCGGCTTGAAAAGATAAGCTGTTGTCAAAATCGTCTGACATCGCTTGGTAAGCGTTATCGTGTGAATTTTGTTGATCAACCACCATCGCCATTTTCTCTAAAGATGACCTAACCTGCGCTGGTGTTAGAATATTGTGCTCTAGCCAATTACAAATATGTTGGCTTGAAATACGTAACGTGGCTCTGTCTTCCATTAAACCTATATTGTTTATATCAGGAACTTTTGACGCTCCCATACCTAAGTCAACCCATCTTACGACGTAACCGAGTAAGCCTTGTGCATTGTTGTTTAATTCATTCTCAATGTCTTTTGTAGTCAGGCTGCTAACGTCGCTAAGCAAAGGTACTGTTAAGATATCATCAATGTTAGCGCGTGGTCTTTTTTCAATTTCTTTTTGCTGAGCAAATACGTCAACTTGATGATAATGCATAGCATGAAGCGTTGCTCCCGTTGGTGATGGTACCCAAGCGGTATTAGCACCTGATAATGGGTGAGCAATTTTTGCTTTCATCATTGCCGCCATTTCATCGGGTATTGCCCACATACCTTTGCCTATTTGCGCTTTACCTGTAAAACCACAAGCTAACCCTATATCTACATTCCAATCTTCATAGGCTTTAATCCAAGGCTGTGCTTTCATATTACCTTTGGCGACCATAGGACCAAGCAACATACTGGTGTGAATTTCATCGCCAGTTCTATCTAAAAACCCCGTATTAATAAAAACAACGCGGCTTTTAACGGCTCTGATACATTCTTTTAGGTTTACCGTCGTGCGGCGCTCTTCATCCATAACACCAATTTTAATGGTATCTCTGTCTAAGCTTAAAGCATCTTCAACCGCGTTAAAAAGCTTATTAGCAAATGCTACTTCTTCAGGGCCATGCATTTTAGGCTTAACAATATACACATTGCCATTTCTGGAGTTACGATGCAGGTTGTTTTTTTGCAAATCATGTAGCGCAATCAAGGTGCTGATCATAGCGTCCATAATGCCTTCTTGAATTTCAAAGCCGTCTTTATCAACGATTGCGGGGTTTGTCATTAAATGGCCAACGTTGCGACAAAACAATAAGCTGCGGCCGTGTACACTAAAACTTTCGTTTGCAAGGTTTTGATAAACTTTATCTGCTTTTAAAATACGTTTGGAAACCTGACCTGATTTTTCGATGGTTTCGCTTAAGTCCCCTTTCATTAAACCTAACCAATTACGATATACCTTAATCTTCTCTTTCGCGTCAACGGCTACAACAGAATCTTCAAAATCTTGTATCGTGGTCAGCGCGGACTCTAAGGTAATATCCCTTACGCCAGCAGCATCAGTTTTACCAATGGTTGAAGTCGGGTCTATTTCAATCGCTACGCGTAAATCATGATGGGTTAGTAAAATAGAACTTGGGCTGCTTTGCGTTCCTTGATAGCCGATTAATTGTTGGCTATTTTGTAGTTGTGTTGTTGTGCCATCGTTTAATGTTACCAATAGTTTATTATTGTTAATCGAATAAGCACTAGCATCATGATGAGTAGCTTTAATCAAAGGAAAATGTTCGTTTAAGAAGTCTCTACCATAAGCAATAACTTTGTTTGCTCTAATCGAGTTATGTGATCGCCCTCTTAATGCTCCACCTTCATCACTGATAACATCGGTACCATAGAGTGCATCATATAAACTTCCCCACCGTGCGTTAGCCGCATTTAATGCAAAGCGTGCATTAGCAGTTGGCACCACAAGTTGAGGACCTGCTTGTGTGCTAATTTCAGAATCTACATTTTGGGTAGTTATTTTAAAGTCTTCACCTTCTGGCACCAAGTAACCAATTTCTGTTAGAAATGTTTTGTACGCTGACAGATCAAACTGGCCTTGATGCTTTAAATTCCACTGATCTATTTGTGCTTGTATTTTATCTCGCTTAACTAATAGCGCTCTGTTTTCAGGCCCTAATTCGTGGGTGATTTCAGATAAAGCCGTCCAAAAGTGTTGCTCTGAAATATTCAAGCCAGGCAGCACTTCTTCTTTGATAAAGGTTACTAAATCATTATTAACTTTTAATAAGTCTTTTTGTTGGAATTTTGTCATGTATTAATTACTCATTACTCTTGGATATTTAAAGCTTCATTACCCATAAATGTAAACAAATACTTAACACCTGTCAACAAAGACAGTTAATTGTAAACAAAATTGTTGACAATTTAAAATAAACTGCTCTATAGTATGCTGAAGAAAAGTGTTTTATTTAATCGCATTCAAATTTTTACTGAAAAACTATACTGAAAAACTATACTGAGAACATCTAAGTTTTAGTTAGTTCTACAAGGAATAATAAATGGCTAAGTTATCCACACACGTATTAGACACTGCAAATGGCGTTCCTGCACAAGGCATAAAACTCGAGTTCTTTCGAGTAGAAGGTACTGAGCATCAGCTTATTAAAACCTTAATAACAAATGCTGATGGTAGAACTGATGAGTTGTTACTTGACGCTAATGATATCGAAGTGGGTGAATACGTGATTGTTTTTCATGTTGGCGATTACTTTTCAAAGATCACAGGCGATAGTACTGAACCTGCTTTTTTAAATCGTATTCCAATCAATTTCGGTATTTTTGATGCTGATGCCAATTACCATGTTCCTTTATTAGTTTCCCCGTGGAGTTATTCGACATATCGTGGAAGCTAAATCACAATTCAGTCGTTTTTCAATATTTTAAAAAAGGTGTTCAGCATGAAACAATGGAATATTTATCTCTCAGGTGAAATTCATACCGATTGGCGCAAACAAATAGAACAAGGCTGCAAATCGCTACCTGTAGTATTTACTTCGCCAGTTACAGTGCATGAGCTTAGCGATGCTGCGGGCGATCATTTAGGGCATGCAGAAGATCCCTTTTGGCGCGACCATCAGTCTTCAAAAGTAAACGCAATAAGAACGCAAACGCTGATTAATGATTGCGACCTAGCCATTATTAGATTTGGTGACAAATATAAACAATGGAACGCGGCTTTTGATGCTGGTCAATGTGCTGCCTTGAGTAAGCCTTATATCACTCTGCATGATGAGAGTATTATTCATCCACTTAAAGAAGTTGATGCTATGGCATTAGCTTGGGCGAAAACAACAGACGATATTATCAAAATCATTGAATATGTAATTAAACAATAATAGAAAGATAACTTCTTAATTAATCACTTAAATATAAAATAAAGGAAAAAAAATGGCAGATTATAAACGTATTTTCGTCGCGATCACCCCACACAGGGAAGAACAACCCGCCCTTGCTCGTGCTGTTTTTTTGGCAAACAAATACCAAGCGACATTGGTTTTAGGCAGTTCAATGTATAATCGCAGTATAGAAAAAGCCTCAGGGGTGGCGGCTGAAAGCTGTAAAGAATTAAAACAAACGTTAATGGACGATCAGAAAAAAGTGATGCTAGCATTGGCTGCTTCACTTGAAATTGAAACAAAAACTGAGTGTGTAGTGACGTGGCATAAAAAGTGGTATGAAGGTGTTATAAGCCTAGCCACAGAAAATAACTGTGATCTTATTATTAAAGAAACCAAACATTACAAGAAATCGGTTCGTAACTTATTTACCCCTGATCATTGGAATTTACTTCGTTGTAGCCCGATTAATGTGCTGATGGTTAAAAACCATAAATGGACCTGTAACGGCGATATCGTTACCGCCATCAGTTTAGATGACGGCGATAGCGAGCATCAGTGTTTAAGTGAAAAGGTGGCGAAAGAAGCTGCTTCTATGTCAAAACTATTTGGTGCAAACTTACATTTTATCAATACGGTCAGTAAGGCCCCTATGCATATCGCAGTAGATAAATCGGCTTTCGATCCAGATAAAGTCAATGCTCGAGTTATGCAAAAGCATAAAGAAAGCTTAAAAATATTAGCAGATAATTTAAATATTGCTGATGTAAACATCATTGTCGAAGAAGGTTTACCCGGTCACGTTGTGCCAAAGTTATGTGACGATTTAAATGCTGAATGTTTGATACTAGGATCTGTTGGTCGTAAAGGTGTAACGGCCGCGTTATTAGGTAATACTGCTGAATATATTATCGACAAATTGGACTGCGATACTCTTGTTGTTAAAGGCTAACTACCTAAGGGCTATTACATTATTAATAGCCCTTATTCTTATTTCTCTCAATTTACGACCTGCACTTACTTCAATTGCTCCCGTTATGGAGCGTATTGTTCAGGACTTATCACTCAGTCGTGCTAGTGCAGGGTTAGTTACCACAATTCCTGTACTGTTAATGGGTTTCCTCGCCCCCATTGCGCCTATTTTAGCGCGACGGTGGAGTCAAGAACGCGTGTTAACAGCTGCTATGGCATTACTCTTCGCTGCCTTATCCATTCGTTACTTTAGCCAATACAGTTTCTCGCTATTATTAATTTCAGCATTCATTGCTGGCGTTGCTATTGCTATCGCCGGTCCATTAATGTCTGGCTTTATAAAACAGTACTTTGCGCGTCATATTACGCTCGCCATCACGATATATTCTGTCAGCATTTCTGTTGGAGCATCACTTGCCGTAGCGCTGACGATTCCGATCATAAAGCTCAACAACGACCATTGGGAGCGCGGGTTAGCTGCATGGGGATTATTGGCCTTAGTCGCTTTTCTTATGCTGCTTATTTTTATGCCTAAATCATCCAGTAACAATCAACCGGCTTACACCCATCAAAAACTGCCGTTAGACTCTTTCAGAGCTTGGTTGTTAACCGGGTTTTTCGCCGCTCAATCTGGTGTTTTTTATGCATTGTCAACATGGTTAGTAGCACACTTTCAGCATGCAGGCTTTGATACTATTAAGGCAAGTATGCTAGCGAGCTCGTTTATGGCTTCGGGCATCATAGGTGCATTTGCATTACCATTATTAGCTGCACGCGTAGCCAATCGTAATATACTCATTGCGGGGGTAACGCTGTCTTCTACATTTTTAATCCTATGCATTGCATGGCAACCACAATGGCAGCCAATTTTAATAGTATCACTGTTAGGAATTACAACATCGGGAACATTTGCACTCGCACTTGCCTTGCCCGTTATGGAGTCAGACTCGCCACAATCTGCGTCACAATTATCTTCTATGATGTCATCTTTTGGTTATATTGTTGGAGGTGTTACGCCATCGCTGGTCGGTATAGGTCGAGACATAACACACAGTTTTGAATGGCCAATGACGTTTTTGTCTGTATTAAGTTTTTCTATGGTGATAATTGCCCTATTTTTACAAAATAAACCTAGCGATTAAGGACATTAAAAAGCCCGTAAGTCGATATAATCGTCTTACGGGCTTTTAGGTTTTGATAAGACTTGTAAGTTACAACAACTTAACTAGCACTATGATGCTTAATCCAATGCTCAGCTATATCTTGTCTTCTACATAACCATACATCATTAAACTGTTCTACATAGTCGAGAAAACGCACTAAACTTGCAAACCTACCTGGTCGGCCAATAATGCGACAATGCAGTCCTATCGACATCATTTTCGGTGCGTCTGCACCTTCTGCATACAAGGTATCAAAGGTATCTTTTAAATAGTTAAAGAACTGATCACCGGCATTAAAACCTTGTGGGCTGGCAAAGCGCATGTCGTTTACATCAAGTGTATAAGGTACGATTAAATGTGGTTTGTTTATGCCGTCAATAAAATAGGGTAAGTCATCAGCATAACTATCAGAATCATATAAGAATGAGCCTTCTTCCATGACCAATTGTCGCGTATTTTCACTCATTCGGCCTAAATACCAACCTTTAGGCTTTTCGCCGGTCATTTCTTGGTGAATAGCAATGGCCTTTTGTAAGTGTTCACGCTCAGTATCAATAGATACTTTTTGATAATCGATCCAACGATAACCGTGGCTGGCAATTTCCCAATCAGCTTCTAACATGGCTGCTACCGCTTCAGGATTTCTCTGCATCGCCATAGCAACACCGAAAACGGTAACCGGTACTTTTCGCTGTGTAAATAAACGATGTAAACGCCAAAAACCTGCACGACTGCCAAACTCATAAAATGATTCCATATTCATATGGCGTTCATTTTCAAAAGGTAAGGCACCAATAATTTCAGATAAAAAGGTTTCAGAGGCCTTATCGCCATGCAAGATACAATTTTCTGCACCTTCTTCATAATTAATAACAAATTGAACCGCTACTTTTGCCTTGTTCGGCCAATTAGCTTGTGGCACTTTTTGCCCGTAACCTTTCATGTCTCTTGGATAATCATTAAGATTTTCTGATGTCATATTAATGTCAACTCGATAGTTTAATTTCTAAATTTAAATTTGTAACTGCTGCTTTAGGATTTTTCCATTTAACAACATAAATACGGTCTCTAGCAGGTAAGGAAATAATAAATATCCTGAATATTAAAGCTTATCGACCGTTGCTCATATAAGCTTTTATACTGGTAATATAAGTAGTTTTGGATATAACATCTCTAATTAAAAATGTATTTGGAAGAACTGAATTACCTTTAAAAGTACTCATTATTATTAAAAATAGTTGAGCTGAGGCAAGTTAATTTTTTAGCTTCGTCATTTAGTATTATCTAATAATCACGTTAAAGAGTTAATATAAAATTAATATTATCGAACAAAAGTTATCAATTTATTGCCCGATAATAATATGCTAGTTATTCATATAATAACTAAGGCTAGTTCGTCTTAACAAACTAGCCTTATATAACTTAATCAGGCTCGTCTGGAACAATTAGATTAAGGAAAATAGCAAGAAACGCTGCAGGAAGTAACCCTGTTGCCAATAATGCTTTAGCTGTACTTGGCATATGCTGTAAAGCACCCGGTTCAAGCATTAAACCAAAACCTAAAGACAATGATATAGCAAATATCACCATATTACGGCTTGTCCAATCTACATCAGCAAGCATTTTCATACCTGATGATGCCACCATACCAAACATTAATATAACGCCACCGCCTAATACTTCAATGGGAATGGTAGAAATAATGGCACCCACTTTAGGGATAAACCCACAAATAATAAGGAATACCGCCCCTATAGTGGCCACATGTCGACTCATTACGCGTGTCATGGCAATTAAGCCTACATTTTGCGAGAACGAGGTGTTTGGTAAACCACCAAAAATGGCAGAAAACGATGAACCTAAACCATCAGCAAACGTAGCACCTTTGATTTCAGTATCTGTTGCTTCTCGATCGGCACCACCTTTAGTAATACCCGAAACGTCACCTACCGTTTCAATAGCCGATATAAAGGACATGAGAACAATACCGAGAACTGCTGCAACCGTAAATTCAATACCAAATGGTAGTATTTTAGGCATTGCAAAAGCAGCGGCACGGCCAACATTATCAAAGCTCACCATACCGATTGAGTACGCTACAACGTAGCCTGCAATCAAGCCTAGTAAAATTGATGATACTGACAAAAAGCCTTTGGTAAAAAACTTCAAGCCTAGGGTTACAACAATAACAACACTAGCAACACCCCAGTTTTGTAATGAACCATATTCAGGTGTACCAATAGCTGGCACGCCACCAGCGGCATATTGAATACCTACTTTCAATAAAGAAAGACCAATCATAGTAACAATTAAACCTGTGACTAAAGGAGGTAGAGCAAAACGTAAACGACCGACTAATGGCGCTAAAGCAGCTTGGAATAAACCGCCAATAAATATACCGCCAGTAACCGCAGCCATTGCATCGACACCTTTACCAGCGACTAATGGAATTAAAATGGGAATAAAAGCAAAGCTCGTTCCTTGAACAATAGGTAATCTAGCACCAATTGGGCCAGCACCTATGGTTTGTAACAAAGTAGTTGCACCAGCCAGTAACATACACATTTGCATCATGTATAGCATCATAGGGAAGTCTGGTGAGTTCGAGCCAAAACCAAAGCCCGCAGCACCTGCGATAATAATCGCTGGTGTTATATTTGCTACAAACATGGCGAGTACATGCTGAATACCCAAGGGAACTGCCACGCTTAAACGCGGCATGTAGTTAGGATCACGACATTGTTCCGGTGTTCCTACAGATAAATTAGACATATTATTTTCCTCGTTTAGACAGCCAGACTAAAAAGTCCAACGTACCATAATTTGTGGAACTGATTCGTCACGTCCTTTAATACCTAAACGGTTTTTCCAGTATTGATATTCTACGCCAACAGCAAAGCTTTCATTTGCATGCCATAGCACTTGAGGTTGCATTAATAAGTTTGATTCACTACCAAAGCCATCACCTTCTCCTGAGGTCCAATCTAAAAAGCCTTCGAATGAAAATTTCTCATCACTAATAGAAAAATCTTTGCTCCAAACTAAGTTAAACTGTACAGAACTGCCGTCTTTTGTAGGATCATCACGGTATTGTAAATGCGTTTTAACAAATTTAAAGCCAGATACATTCCAATCTAAACTTGCCCCGCCCATTTTTACTATTTTGGTGGTAAATTTATTAGAAGTCATATCAGCTTGAACGATACCATAGACACCTTTGATTACGCTGTTATCTTCAGGCTTGAAAAAACGATATCGAGGTCCAAATTCTAAATGTGTACCGCTGGTATCATCAGCATTGCTTATGTTAGTTACATCAGCGAAAAAATAAGTATCACCCCAAGTAAAACCTGTTGCATTGGCAATAGTAAAAATAGCTTCGTCTTTATCAGCACCATTAAAACCGCGTGCATAGTCTTGACCATATAAACCTTCTACTTTTGTAGAGCTCCAGACGGACGCTTGTGCAGTTGTTACTGCTGCGCTAGCTAAACCAACTAACAGGGTCGAGGCAGCAATAGCTGTAGTAATCTTATTCATGTTTTATTCTCGCTTTTGTTGTGTTGTTGTTGTGATACTTTATTGTTTTATTATCTTTATTTTTTTAAATTATTTTAATTATTTTTTTCTTGTTTACAGCACTTTCAACATCAGTAAAAAGTGACTGATTTATCACTCTAATGTTGATTTTGTTGATTTTGTTGATACCAAGTTGATACTAACTGTCGCTCTTCATCAGTCATGCCCGTTAAGTTGCCAATAGGCATAGCTTTAAGGACTACTGCTTGTTGATAAATTTGTGGCATTTGCGCTTTAATTTGTTGAGGCGTGTCGTACATATAACCTTTTGGCGCTGCTGCAAAACCCAATTGCGTAGGCTTTTGTGCATGACAAGTTGCACATCGCTGTTCAATAACAGTGGCTACTTGAGAGAATTCTACTAATGGAGCAGAAGTATCAAGCGTTATATTTTCAGTTTTAGGTGCCATGGCCCAGATAACGCCAATCATAATCGCAATGGCGGCAATAAGTGCGCCTGTTAAGGGTTTACCAGGGCTGTGACGTGAGACAAAGAAAATACGAATTAAGGCGCCTGCCATAGAAATAGCAATTAAAATCAACCAATTGTATTCATGGCTATAAGTCATTGCATAGTGATTACTGATCATCACAAATATCACTGGCAAGGTGAAATAGGTGTTGTGAACTGAACGTTGTTTACCTGCAATGCCCGGTGCTGCGTCAACCTCTTGCCCTGCTCTGAGTCTTTCTACCATTTGCTTTTGACCGGGAATAATCACGAAGAGTACACTGGCGGCCATAATCGTACCTAACATCGCACCGAAGGTCATAAAAGCCCCTCTTCCGGTGAATATTTGCGTCAGAGCGTAGGCTGCAATTGATACCAAAATAAAGATAACAATGCCTAAAAGTAAATCGTTTTTAGCTAAAGCAGATTTACACAATATGTCATAAATAATGTAGCCACCGAACATAAAACTTAAACTAACGGCTATGGCTGTGCCTTGCGTCATATCAACTTTGCTTGCATCAATAAGATAGATATCTGCGCCATACCAATAAACAATCGCCATTAAGAAGAAGCCGCTGATCCACGTTGTGTAGGCTTCCCATTTCGACCAGTGTAGATTGTCATCTAGTTGGTCATTTTTAGGCCCAAGCATATACTTTTGGGAATGATAAAAACCACCACCATGAACAGCCCAAAGCTCTCCGAATACGCCATTTTCAGTATCAGAAGATTTTTTCGGCTTACTTAATGAGTTATCGAGCATAACAAAATAAAAAGATGCACCAATCCATGCAATACCTGTGATGATATGAAGACTGCGAACTAAAAAATTTAACACGTCAAAAAAATACGCTTCCACCTGCTTGATCCTTTTCAATAATGATTATTGTTTTAATGATAATTAATACCAATAATATTTTTAAACATGAATAGCCAAAACTCTTTATGTTAAATAACCTTGGCTTATATTTTCTTGCTATGCCAGTGATCTTAATGAAATTTTTTCAGAACTATATTTCATAGCCTTTGTTAAGGTCTTTTATTGCTAAAGAGTATTAACAAATTAAACTTAGTAAATTGATAAAACATTATTCGATGCTAATAAAATATTCTTTATTTGCCTGTTACCGAAAAGCAAAACATTCGATAGTTGTTGGTATTAGCGTATCTATGTTTATTGCTGTTTATTGATTAACCAATATCAACCTAGCATATTGAACAAAAAACAGATTGTCAACAATCATGCATACAATAATCTGACATAACAGGCAGGTTGAGATTTTGGCAAAGAAAAAACCGCCCAAAAAACGAGGTCTTGGGAGGATTTTTAGCGGGGAAATTAAAATAATTAAACTCACGTAAACGCTTAACTTATGCCTGAATCACGCTTATTTTTTTACAATAAGCTAAACATAAGTTTTATTTAAGTTTTGTTTAAGATTGGTGTTAAGTTACGAGAAATTTAAGTCTGATATGACAGGCCACAGCCCTTTAAAATTATATGCTTTATAGTTCTTTTAGCTTCGTCGAAATCATCTATATTGAGCGGTCTTTCCAAGGCTGCTTCAATTTCTACGGCGAAATTAGCATAATGTTGCGTAGCACCCCAGATAGTAAAAAGTAAATGATAAGCCGAGACTTTATCTATTTTACCTTGTGCTTGCCATGCTTCTATAACCTTTGCTTTTTCATCTATCCAGTGTTTAAAATCCGTTTGAAGATACTCACTTAAATAAGGAGCACCATGCAATATTTCACTGGCAAAAATGATCGAAGCTGTGGGGTTGATACGTGAATACTCTATTTTCGCATCTATATAGCTAGCAATGGCTTGAGCAGGATCATCGTCGGCGTTTATATTCGCAAAAGCTTGATTCCAAAGATTAATAATATTTGTTAATACCGCACCGTACAACGCTAACTTATTTTTAAAGTAGTAATGGATATTAGTTCGAGGTAGTTTAGCCGTCTCAGCGATACGCGATATTGAAGCACCATTAAAGCCATATTGCTTAAATTCTTGGCCAGCTGCAGCTAATATTATATTTTTGTTATATAAACGCGTTTTTTGGTGTGAACCACCTAAGGCGTCTTCATTGATTTGTATTTTCGTCATATGTGGATCTATTTACGTAATTTAAATTAGCTCATGTGCTAACGTTTTTTAAAAATATCAACTAAATCACCAACGGGCTCTTTATCTTCTAGTTTTAAACGCGATTTAATGCCTTGCACGTGGTTATACATTAGCTCAGAAGCTTTGTCGACTTGTCCTTTTTGCATAACGTCAATCAGTTCAAAATGCTCTAAGTGAGAACATTTAGGTGCGTCAGGTTGCTCATACAACACAATAACTAGAGATGTTTGTGGTATTAAAGTGGTGATAATGCGCTCTAAAGTGGCATTTTGTGATATTTTTGCGAGCATTAAATGAAAGTCTCCACCTAGTTGAATTCCTTCAACCATATGTTCGTCATCAATATTGTCTTGCTCTGCTTTTACGATACGTCGAAGTAAGTCAAAGTCACTCGCCGTTGCATATTTAATCACATCTTTAACGATCGCCACTTCAATAATTTTTCGAGCTTCAAGAATGTCATGCGCTTGCTTGACGGTTGGACTGGCAATAAAAGCACCTTTATTAGGCTCTATCTCTATAATATGATCTTGCGACAGACGCAGTAAGGCACTGCGGATAGTCGTTCTGCCGACATTGAATATTTTTGATAAATTTTCTTCAGTTAGCCGAGTGCCAGGACGTAAACGAAACGACAAAATCGCGTCGAAAATCTCTTGATATATTTCCTTATCACTTATTTTTTTTGGTTTTTTATCAGCCACTAACTTCTCTTTCATCACATTCCTAAATACGGGTAAATCAATTTATAGCAAACTTTCAAGCGCTTAGTATATACCCAAAGTATCATAAGATGCGCGTTTCGATGCCAATAAAAACGATAACTGAAGTAGATAAAGATAAGATATGAAGGGTTAGATATTGAATTTATTTTGAATAATAATGAGTACACATGGTTTACTTTATTAAAGTAAACCATGTTTTTAGTGTTTTTAAGGCTTAATTATATTGATACCCGTTTATAGTCTCTGTACTCAGCTTGCCAAAAATTGTTTGCAATATTCGCCAGCAAAACATCGTCAGTTATGGGTAAAGCAAGCGCTTGCTGCATTGCCACTTTAGCGACAGCAAACGCTATTTTACGACTTAATGTCGCAATATCGGTCATTGGCGGCAACAAAGCAGCATTAGGATCTGTCGCTTGTGGTGATGCATCAGCAAGTGCGTTGCTGGCCGCCATTAACATCTCATCACTAATAATTCGGGCGCTACAAGCAAGTACACCTAAACCAATACCCGGGAAGATATAACTGTTGTTACATTGGGCAACATGAATATACTTACCTTTGTGCGTTATCGGCGCAAATGGGCTACCTGTTGCAACAACAACTTCGCCATCCGTCCATTCAATGATTTGTGCAGGTGTAGCTTCAACCTGCCTAGAAGGGTTACTTAATGGAAATATTATAGGTCGTTCACAATGTAACTTCATGCTACGTACCACCTGTTCGGTAAACAAACCTGGCTGACCTGAAACACCAATCAAAATATCAGGCTTGGCACAATTAATGACATCAATTAACACCGGATATTCTGAACTATATTCCCAATCTACAAGCGATGATAACGGCTGCTGCAACACGCTTTGAAAATCACGTAACCCGCTCATACCTTGTGTTAACAAACCATATCTATCGACCATAAATATTTGTTTACGTGCTTGTGTGTCACTTAATCCCTCAAAACACATTTGTTGAATTAGCATTTCGGCAATACCACAACCAGCTGAGCCACCGCCAACAAAAGCCACTTTCATCTGTGAAAGCTTAGTTTTTCGTGTACGACAAGCCGCTAATATTGTGCCTAAAGTGACCGCCGCTGTACCTTGTATATCATCATTAAAACAGCACACTGTATCTCGGTACTTATTCAGTAATGGCATTGCATTAGGTTGAGCAAAGTCTTCAAATTGGATCATCACTTCTGGCCAACGGCGTTGGGTTGCTTGAATAAATAAATCCAAAAACTCATCGTATTCAGCTTGACCAATACGTTGATGTTTAGCGCCCATGTACATAGGATCGTTCAATAGTTTCTGATTATTTGTGCCTACATCCAACATCACCGGTAGTGTGTAAGCTGGGCTAATACCCCCACAAGCGGTATATAACGAAAGTTTTCCAATCGGAATACCCATACCACCAATACCTTGGTCGCCAAGTCCTAAAATTCGTTCGCCATCAGTGACGACAATCACTTTAACTTTACCTTTGGTGGCATTTCTCAAAATATCGTCAATCAAGTATCGGTCTTGATAGCTGATAAATAACCCTCTAGAAGAACGGTAAATATCTGAGAATTTTTCACAAGCATCACCAACGGTTGGGGTATATATAATTGGCAGCATTTCTTCAATGTGCGCTTGTATCAACCGAAAGAATAAGGTTTCGTTAGTATCTTGAATAGCACGCAAATAAATATGCTTATTCAATGGCTCATCAAAGCTTTTGTATTGCATATAAGCGCGTTCAACTTGTTCTTCAATTGACTCATAGCGCGGCGGTAATAAACCCAGCAAATTGAAATTTTTTCGCTCTACCTCAGTAAATGCACTACCTTTATTTAATAAAGGTGTTTCAAGTAAGGCGGGGCCTGAATGTGGAATGTATAAGTAGTTTGACACTGGATTATTGCTCATTAACGTTATAGCTCTTGTTGGAAGGTGAAAGAAATTACCGCTGCATTTATTTTATCTTGATACCAAGATAACAAGCGATTATCTTGATATCAAGATAATAATTGTGATTTATTTCATATCGGCTAATAACATTAAGTTATAAATCTAACGACGATACAATATCCAGTTGATTAATTGTCGGCTCATTTTTAATGGTTAAAATAAAAGCTACGGCGTTATAAGATTGATAAGTAGAAGTGATCAAATAATGAGTTATGGCTATTCAATATAGGAGAACAAAATGGCTTATGTAGATGGTTTTGTATTAGCAGTACCCACTAAAAATAAAAGCAGCTACCTAAAACTCGCTGAAGAGATGGCGGTTATTTTTAAAGATCATGGCGCCTTAACCGTAGTAGAAAATTGGGGCGACGATGTCCCTGATGGTGAAATCACCTCGTTTCCTATAGCAGTAAAGTGCGAAGCTAATGAAACGGTGGTATTTTCTTGGATCACTTGGGCTTCTAAAGAGGCAAGGGAGTTGGGGATGAAAAAAGTCATGGCAGACTCTCGCATGAACTGGGACAACATGACGATGCCTTTTGACGGTAAGCGGATGATCTTTGGTAGTTTCGAAACCATTTTGGAAAAATAACGAACTTAATATCTCAGGTTATATCTCGCTAGGGTGTACTGACATTTCGATAGCTCGGTAAGTTTAATAGCCATGGATAAAAATATAAAGCTTGTTGAATTTATTCTCGATAGTCATTCTTTAAATATAAAAAAATAGCCCACTAACTACATTAGTGGGCTATTACTGGTTTCTAAAAGTGAAGCCTTTGGTTCATAACTTAAAACTTAAGGCTTAAGTCTTAAAGCTTAATAATAGTACCGTTCACTGGGTTAACCATAAACTCAACCAATTCAATAGCACTGTCTTCAGGTGCACTCTCTGCACTTGCTTCGTTACCAGCATCAGCAGCATCAGTTACCATTTGGTCTAGCACAATAGTAAATTGTGTTGGTCCATTTGCATAACCTTTCACACGTAATGTGTAAGTTTCACCACCAACAACGGTGCTGCCTACTTGCTCTGACGCACCTAAATTACCTGATGTCGCTAATACATTACCTTCACTATCTAACATAGAGAAATCAAGATCTGGATAAGCACCACCTACATCAACATCTGCGCTTAAGGTCGCTACGGCACTTGTTGCACTGCTTAATGCGCTAAAGTTAACATCGACATAATCTACGCCATCGGCAACTAGTACATCAGTTGTACCGATTGCGACTAAACCTTTATGTTCAGAAATAGCATGGTAAACCACTTCGCGTTCTGCAGCTTCAGACGTATCATTTGACACTTGGCTACCATTAGCGGCACGTGATTGCCCTTCTATCTTAGCGAATACTTTCGCTTTAAAAGTAAACATTTCAGCTAAAGGATTAGCAAAGCTTAGATTACGCGCACTTGAATCCATACCAATTGCCAAAGCTTCATCGTAGATGAAACGTGCTTTATCACCACGTTGACCACTGCCTGAATTATCAGCGTTGTTAACCGTAACGTTAGGACTACTAATTGACACAATGTCAAAGTTGATAGGTCCAAATAGTGACTTCGCGCCATTGTTAGTTAAGGTATTATCAAAAGCAAATTCACTAAGCGAGAAAGTCACATTACTGATCCTTGCTTGAACATCCTTAGTCACATTTTTCGCTTTTAGTTTAGTTTTTGCCGTACCAGATAAGTCAGAAAAACCAACCTGACCTGAAGCGTTCGTTTTAATAGCTCGTACAACATATTGGTAATCAAAAGCTTCGATACCTTGACCCGCGCCACGACCAAAGCCTTGACCTTTATCTAAGTAATTCGGTTCAGTAACGAACTCAACATGGGTATAACCATTTGAACTTAAATCACCATCTATATATTCACGACCAGGAACACCGGAAAATAAACGCGCTGGGCTGCCTCCTTTACGTTTTAATACTTGATAACCAATGACATTATCAACACGATCCCACGTCACATTAATGCTGTCTTGATTCACAATATCAGCAATAATATTTTGTGGTGTAGCTGGGGCTTCTTGACCGGCAGTGAAGTCACTTACCGCAGTTGAAATCATCTGTACACCGCCAAGTGGTGCTTGGGCATTTTTACCTAATTCACGAGCAGCATATACACGTTCAATTAACGCATGGTGCTTACCAAGAGAATTCGCATCAATTGAATTTTCCGGGTATAACATAGCGTCAGCAATTAACACCGCGTCTCGGGCTTTAACAAAGGTATCTGGCGCACTAACACCTAGTACATACATAGAGCCTAAGAAGATACGCTCCCAAGTTTCTTTACCTAAGCTAGCCGCTTGCGTTGCTTCACCAGTCACTGGATCAGGTCGCACAAAGTCGTTAGCTGGATACATCTCTACCATCAATTCACGTAAATCCCACATTGCGCCGGCATAAATTTCACCGTCTCTGTGTACTTCAAAAGTGTTACCGCGAGTCCCTAATTGAGAATAACGCAATTGACTTTGGCCACTACGAATATACTCAAAAGAGTCTGGGTCAACATTGCCTTCACGTAATACATCTCTTAATTTACAAGCATTAACCGGATACGTTCCTAAATCTGGCGTTTCACCAATAGTATAAGCCCATAAATCCGCTTGACCTTCGTTTAACGCACCACCTTCTGGACTACCTTCAAAACCTGCAATTGGCGTAATAGTCGCATGTGTACCTTCATGAATTGGAACACTAAAATCTATCGCTAGGTTATTAAAAAGATTACCGTGACCATAAAACGTTGGGTTAACCACAACTTCTTGACCAGCAACATCTTGTGAAAGTGGAATAGCGAAGGCATTATCTAAATTTAACAAGTCGTTTAGGAACTCAGGGTCACTAGGGTCTTGTGGCGCATCTAAAACATTAGGAATATGCACAACGCCCACTAATGGAGTTGCCTCATTTGGGTATTGATCTGGGAAACTACCACTACCAAAACCGCGCGCATGAACCGCATCACCATCTTTGTGTAAGTAATCCAAATATTCCAATAAGTTAGTAATATAAATAAACTGGCTGATACCATCAAAATGTACTTTTGAGCCTGTAGTATGATCTTTTTCATCGACGCGGCCATATACTGACGCTTCATCACGATCAAAATAATAAGTGCCTAGCGCGGCTTGAGCAAATGGTGAACTCGTTGGTAAGGCACTGCCGATAAGGGCATGTTTACCTGTCAAGACACCTTCAACACCAGTAATGCGGTTGGTATCATCAAATTTTCTTAATTTAATACGCAATAAGTCTTGTGGTTTGCCGGTTAAGCCGCCGTCTTCATCTATGATTTCACAATTGTCTTGTAATTCAGCAGTGATCGGTGGAAAGGTTGGGAAATAATCGGCATATTGATCGGTAGGCTCATCACCTTCTGCGGTACGTACTTGATCTTCACGGTAAAGAACGTCACCAGATTGCGCATCAACCATATATTTAAAAACACCAAATGGGTTAGTTGAATAGTAATAAAACTGCCAAACTAAACTATGTCCTTCACCTGTTTGTACAAAACGTAACTCAGGCATTGGTGTTTTAAATACGCCTAATTTAGTGGCAATAGTTTCAAATGCTGGTGTTAATACATCTAATGCCGCCGCAGGAATATCTTTTTGAAATTGTAATAAATTTTGGCTTGCCGCTAATACCGCAGCTTCTGCAGAAAGTTCAGGTTGACTAGCAACACTAAAGTCTTTTTGATACGGGCCCATAACACCACGAACATTGTTGTCTGCATCGATAACAACACCAACACCGTTACCTTCTACTTTAATGCCATTAACCATTTGTTCGAAACGAACAACTTGGCCACCTAAAGCGGGTTTTGAACGGTTAGCATTAAATTGTAATTGGTCATTGCTCAAACCTTCAAAAATATCTTGATGGTCAGCAATAAAATTACGCGCCATATTTTCTGCAGAATTACCTGAAGTTTTAATGGCCATTCCCGTCATAGCATCGATTGTTCCAGTCATATCGTTCACTGAAACCTGTGCATTGGGGTTTGACGCTTTAAACTGGTTAATGGCTTGAGCTTGTGTTGTGCTCAATGCCATTAAATTGGTAAAAGCTGTATCTTGTAGTTGATTAAGGGTTGGCACGCCAACAACATCAAAATTTAAGATTTTATTTGCTTTCGCACTGTCTGTAATTGCAGCAGCATAAGCATCGGTGGGTAAAACGGTGAAAGGTGTAGCAAGTGCAAACGCAATAGCGCTAGAGAGTAGTGTAGTTTTCATCTTAATAACCTTTATATTTTTTGCAGCTATAAACGAGAAAATATTCAAACGTTCATGGCCGCTTTATGGGTAAGAAAGTAATTCACCTCTCCACAGTGCCCACTTTTTCAACAAAGGTTAATCGGGTGTTCCCCTCACTCAAGCTAGGTAAAAACCCCTAGTCCCATTGAATACTAAGTTGATTAATTAACTGCTCATTTTTAATGGTTAAAATTAATCAAATGGGTATTACTCAATTTTCAATTTACAGGTGGCTTACCATTAACATCTTCATGCTAAGCTTTAGGAAGTATAAAAGATCCTCAAGATAAAGACCCTAGGTCACTGTTACTTGTGTAATTATTGGTAACTTGACCAAATATTATGGTTATAGTGTCCAAAGAAATTTTCACTACCTGTCATGATAAATAATAAAAATGGCGCAAATAACGCCGATAGAATTACTATCACGCTCATTAATCGCCATAGGTGAAATTTTGCTTTCATTTTTTAACTCCTTCAATCGTTATTATGGGTTAAACAATCCGTTAGATATCTAAAAACTTTAACGTCAAAATAACCATAAATAATGCGGTAGTAACAAAACTGAATAACTAATTAATGTCGATAACAGTACGGAGTTAATTGTCGCCTGAATATCGGCACAGGGAGATAAGATAAGCGCTCGACTGTTATTAGAAAGCTCAACAGTCGAGCAAATTTAGCAGGTAAAAAAACGTTATTTCAAGAAACGAAATTAGTCTCGTTGCTATTTATTTAAGTGCTGAGCATGAAAACGCAGATGCTCTTCAATAAATGATGAAATAAAGTAGTAGCTATGATCATAACCTTCGTGAATAGCCAATGCTAACGGGTAACCATTAACTTTTGCTGCAGCTTCTAAAGCTTCAGGCTTTAACTGCTCACTAAGAAAATCATCCGCACCACCTTGGTCAACCTTAGTAGGAATAAACTGTTTTGCTTTGCGCATCAATTCACTGGCATCATGGTTGCGCCAATTGGCTTGGTCTTTGCCTAAATAAGCGGTAAAAGCTTTTTTGCCCCATGGCGAATTAACTGGATTACAAATCGGGCTAAATGCCGACATTGAACTATAACGTTCAGGGTTTAAAAGCCCGATAGTCAAAGCACCATGCCCCCCCATTGAATGACCACTAATGGCGCGTTTATTTGAGACTGGAAATGAAGACTCAATAATGGCCGGCAACTCATTCACCACATAATCGTACATTTGATAATGACGGTTCCAAGGTGCTTGTGTCGCGTTGACATAAAAGCCTGCTCCTTGACCTAAATCGTAACCTTCATCATTGGCAACACCTTCACCACGAGGGCTAGTATCTGGCGCAACAATAGCAATACCTAACTCGGCGGCCATGCGTTGAGCCCCAGCTTTTTGCATAAAGTTTTCATCACTACACGTTAAACCCGAAAGCCAATACAACACCGGTACTTTTTCGCCATTTGAAGCTTGTGGTGGTAAGTAAATAGCAAAGCGCATCGCGCAATTTAATGTTTTCGATTGATGACTATATTGCTTATGCCAACCACCAAAGCTTTTATTTACACTAATATTCTCTATTGTCATGCTAAAACCTCAAAATGATAGAGCAAGCTCTCTTGCAAGAGCTTGTGATTTTTAACTAAGTACATCTTAATTATCAAGATGACACTTACTTATCAAAATGAATAACAGTACGAATACTTTCGCCTTTGTGCATTAAATCGAACGATTCATTAATGTCTTCAAGGGCCATGGTATGGGTAATAAAGTCACTTAATTTAAACTCACCCGCTAAGTAACGCTCTACATAATCAGGTAATTCAGTACGACCTTTAACACCGCCAAACGCTGAACCTCTCCATACTCTCCCTGTCACCAATTGGAATGGACGGGTTGATATTTCTTGGCCTGCACCGGCAACACCAATAACAACTGACTCGCCCCAACCTTTATGACAACACTCTAACGCAGAGCGCATCAAGTTAACGTTACCAACACATTCAAACGAGTAATCAACACCGCCATCGGTTAATTCAACAATTACGTCTTGAATAGGCTTGTCATAATCTTTCGGATTAATACAATCCGTAGCGCCTAACTTTCTCGCTAACTCAAATTTACTTTCGTTAATATCAATGGCGATAATACGCCCAGCTTTTGCCATGGTTGCGCCAATAACCGCTGATAAACCAATACCGCCTAAGCCAAAAATAGCTACCGTTGCGCCCTCTTCAACTTTTGCTGTATTCATCACAGCGCCCATGCCGGTAGTCACACCACAACCGAGTAAACACACTTCTTCAAGTGGCGCGTCTTTATTGACTTTCGCTAACGAAATTTCAGGCAACACTGTGTATTCAGAAAATGTTGAACAACCCATATAATGGAAAATTGGCTGACCATCTTTATAAAAGCGTGTCGTGCCATCAGGCATTAAACCTTTACCTTGGGTTTCTCGAATCTTTTGACACAGATTGGTTTTACCTGATAAACAAAATTTACATTCGCGACATTCTGGCGTGTATAAAGGAATAACATGGTCGCCAACTTGAACACTGGTAACGCCTTCACCTATTTGCTCAACAATACCGCCACCTTCGTGACCTAAAATTACCGGAAAAATACCTTCTGGATCTTCACCTGACAAAGTAAAGGCATCGGTATGACATACGCCAGAAGCAATAACCTTAACCAATACTTCACCTTTGCGAGGCAGCATAACATCGACTTCTTCGATAGATAAAGGTTGCTTAGGGCCCCAAGCAATAGCGGCTTTTGATTTAATAAATTTATCTGACATATTTATTCTCACTTTTAAATTGGTATATTTTCTGGGTAGAACACAAATACAAATACAAATACAAATACAAATACAAATGTTCACGATGAAGCTAGTGTACTGCAAAAATCAAATGATGATAATGACACCAAAATACAATTCACTTTTACTGGTGAGTAACAATGCTAATAAAGTTACGTATTATTAATTGGGTTTATACTATCTATTTCTAAGAGGATAGTAATATGCTAATTTACAATTCATTTGTACATATAGGTAATAATCATGCAATGGGAAGGTATTAGCGAGTTTGTTTTTGTCGCTGAAAATGAGAGTTTTACACTCGCTTCTAAGAAAATGGAAATATCGACCGCGCAAGTCAGTCGTCAAATAAGTGCATTAGAAAAGCGCCTGAATATAAAATTATTTTACCGTACAACGCGCAAAGTTTCTTTAACCGAGGAAGGCCGAGTTTTTTATCAGCACTGTCGCAGTGTACTCGACGGTTTAGACGCTGCAGAGCGCGCAATAACCAATTTGCAATCTAAGCCTCAAGGAAAAATAAAGCTCACAGCGCCTGTAACCTATGGTGAAAAGCAAATATTGCCACTGGTAAATAATTTTGTGAAGCAACATAGCGACGTTGAAGTTTCAGCTTATTTAAGCAACCGACAAATTGACTTATCAGAAGACGGTTATGATTTAGCTATTCGTTTAGGAAAGTTAAGTGACTCGTCAATGATGGCTAAAAAGTTGGGCAAGCGTGCCAATTATGTTTGTGCTTCACCGAGTTACCTAGACAATCATGGTATTCCGCACTCAATAGCAGAGTTAAGTCAGCATAGTTGTTTATTGGGCTCGTCAGATTATTGGCATTTCAGTGAGCTAGGTAAAGAAAAAAGTATGCGTTTAAAAGGTCGATTACGTTATAACAATGGTCATTGCTTGACTGACGCGGCATTGAAAGGTTTAGGTATAGTTCAGTTACCTGATTATTATGTTGAGCAACACCTTAAAAATGGTGATCTCATTTCATTGTTAGATAATTATCGTGCTCCTGATGAAGGGATATGGGCAGTTTACCCACAAAATCGTCACCTTTCTCCTAGAATACGACTACTCGTTGATTACTTGGCTGAGCAACTAGCTTAAAGTCACCTAAGTAGTATCGGGTGAGTTGCGTTTTTTGCTAATTAATACATTTATATTTGGCTTAAGCACAATTAGCTCCAACCTATAACTCAAGTTTCGGGGTTCAAAATAGACGAGGAAATAACAATAACCTAATGATTTAAAAGAAGTTGATGCCTCATTGTGGTAAAATACTTGTTAACTAGACAACGTAAAAAACCACAAGAGACA
>NZ_JACGWF010000149.1:0-5814 GCF_014077595.1 Colwellia sp. 6M3
GTTGCATCGTCATCGGCAGCATTACCATTGTTTGTTTCTGGGTCAGTACCGTTATCTGAGGTGTCATTAACCGTTGCACCACTTGGGCTAGTAGCGCCAGCGGTTGCACTGTTGTTGTATGGACCTAAGTTAGTGCCTGGTGTAACGGTTACCGTTAAGCTGATCGTTTCGCTTGCGCCAACCGCTAAGTTTTGGTTCGCGGCTAATAAATTTTTATCACCATCGCCATTAAAGGCATTGTTTATAGTGAGTGTGCCGCCAGTGCTCTGAGCATCAACAACAAAGGTAGCGCCACTAAAAGTCGTGGTGAGGTCATCAACAACTTGCACATTGCTTAGGCTGATATCACCAGTATTTTTAACCACCATAGAGTAAGTTAGCGTATGTGTACCATCACCATTATTGGTAGGGCCTGCACTTACAGTTTTAGCTACGCCAATAGCCGGTGCTTCAGCAAAGGTTACGGGTGTTGCATCGTCATCGGCCGCATTACCATTATTGGTTTCAGGATCGGTGCCGTTATCTGAGGTGTCGTTAGCAGTTCCGTTAGGACTATTTGCAGAAGTAGTCGCGCTATTGTTATAAGTTAATGTTGAACCCGGTGTTACTGTGACTTCTAAATTAATAGTGCCACTATCACCTACCGCTAAACTTTGGTTTGCCGCTAATAAATTAGTGTCACCTACACCGTTGAAACTTGCATTTACTGTGAAGTCTGCACTTGTTGGTGTGCTAATACTAAAGCTATCAGCACTGGCAAAAGTGGTACTTAAATTATCAATAACTTGTAGATCAGTTAAGTTTACATCGCCGGTATTTTTAACATTAAATTGATAATTAAAAGTATAAGTACCGTCGGCATTATTCTGAATGGCACCATTAATTGACTTAGCTAATCCAAGAGCAGGGTCGACCGCAAAGGTAACAGGTGTTGGGCTAGTATCATTGTCGGGACCGTCGTTGGCTGTATCCGGATCAGAACCATTAACTGAGGTATCGTTAGTTGTATTTGTATCATCTCGAGCACTTTCTGCTTCAGCAGTAGTACTATTATTGTAAGTATTAAGATCTGTACCTGGACTAACAGTAACAGCAATGTCTAAAGTTTTAGTTTCGTTAATTGCTAAATCCGAAGGTGTAGTGTTATCTATTAATGTAGTGTTACTAATGCCATCAAACGTTCCATCGACCGTGAAATCTGTGCTGGTAATCGAGGTTACATTGATATCGCCTGAAGCTATAGGGTTAAAAGTGGCAGCAAGATCATCAGTAAGTTGAATGTTGCTTAACGCGACATCGCCGCTGTTTTCCACATAAAATCGATAAACAATATCAAACGTACCGTCAGCAGGATCAAAAGTATTACTAATTAACTCTTTTGCTACACCTATAACCGGTGTTGATGTTGTTGTTACTACACTCGTTGCTGTTTGTGTGCGGTAATTATTTAAAGGTGCACTTGTAGAAGTAACAGGGGTGTTGCCTGTGCCTGTTGTAATGTCAGCAAAGTTACGCACATTTTCAGCTGAAGCTCCAGATTGTTGCCCAGCATAATCAATATCAGTATTCGCTGTTAAGGTTGTGCCTGGTTTAACAGTAGCTTGTAAATTGGTGTTAAAGGTAATGGTTAGTGTAGCCGAAGGGCTCATGGAAAAAATACGGTTAATACTTAGCAAGTTATTATCTGCACCACTTACCGTAAAGTCTGAGCTACTTATTGCTGTAGATAGGTTTGTGTTATCAACTACAGTGCCTGTGCTTGAAACATCTAATGCAGTAATGTTTTCAACACCGCTAGGAAGTTGAACTTGCCAGTTACCGCTGTCACCATCTTGAATTTGAAATGCTTGAGCTAACCCTTCGTTTGTCAATACTAATGACCATGCAAATGTTGGTGTTTCATTAGTACGGTTATCTACTGAGCTCGGCGTTGTTGTACTGGTAAGTGATAACTGTGGTTCTAATATGTTTGCTAACATGTTATTAGATACAGAGTTCTGAATGTTACTGAGTAATACTTCAAATTGATTTGATAAAGTTACATTTTGTTGATTTGAAAGTTGGTTTATTACTAATGCCGAAAATTCAATAACAATATATTCTAGATCACTATCTGCATCGCTGTTGGTAATATCACCCATATCAAAATCAACAGAATTTCCAGACGCCCCTAAATTAGGTGTAATGGCACAATTAGGTGTTACATTTGGATCTGTTGATGCTTGGCTACCTCCTGCACAAAGACCAGCCCCTAAACTTGATGATAAACCACCATTACTGACTAATGAAACAAAGGCTGTATTATTTACATACTCTAGCCCTTCGGGAAGGTTATCTCTGACAATAAAGTTTTCCGCAGAGCCTTCTGGTACGGTTACAACTAAACGATATTTAATTTCTTCCCCGATTGAAAGCGAACGTTCTGATGAACTAGTACCTGAACCTGCTTCACTGGTATGTGCGAATGTTGTGCTAACAATAGATTTTTCCGATGTTGTTAATTCAACTGTTACGGTTGCAGAGTTTGTAGCTTGATAAGTTTTTTCAGTTCCGGGGCTTGAACCAGATAAATTGCTTCCAGAGCCGTCTAAACTAGTCCATGACAAAGTGGCATTATTGGTAATTTCTTGTCCAGGGGTCGCAGCTGATGAAACATTTGCATCGTAAGTAAATATACAGCTCTCATTGGCTGCTAATTTATCAATAGTCAGCGAAAATCCTGCGCCATTTGGATCACTATCGTCAAAACTCTTGGTCGCTGCATCACAAGCACCATAAGTTGCGGTGCCTGACTCATAAATTAATTCTGTCGGTAAAATATCGACCAAGCTGAGATCAAAAGCGCTTGAGTCAGAGCTTGCTGGAGCAGTAATTGTTAATGTGTAAGTAATGGCATCACCGGCATCACCACCGGCATTATCTGCATCCTTACTAAGTGTTAAGGTAGGGTCGACACGCTTTAGGTTTAATGAGTTTGAAGTATCATTTCCTGTACTGTCGGTATATCGACCTCGGTTAGAGAAATTAACGTTTCCACCGTCAACTTTAACTGCATTGATTTCAAGTACGATATATTCTTCATCAGCATCATCATCGCTATTCGTTACTGTACCTAAATTGAAAGTAGGGTCGGTACCGGCGCTAAAAGAGCCATTGGTTGCTGTTATATCACAGTCGGGACTCGCATTAGAGTCTGCTAATGTATAAGTACAAGTACCAGGATCGGCGATTTCAGATGAACTTACCCCTGCACCGACAAAACCAAACTTTGCACTGCCATCGTCTTGATAAATTAGTTCTGGTGGCAGTAAATCTCTCAGATTAACAGTGCTATGAAGGCCTTCAGGCAGGGCGGTAACAATTCTAAAACGTGCTATTTCACCAATAGCTAATTCATCTCGGCTATCACTAGAGGTGCTATCAGTTTCTGAAGTAGATACTAATGTTTTAACAACACTTGCTCGAATGCTTGTTGCTGTAATGGTACTTTCTCGGGTTGGAAACGCAGATTCACCTTCACCTGCGGCAAAGGACATACTCGCGGTATTATCTATGCTAGTGCCCGCAGCAATATCACTACTGATATTACAAGAAAAAGTTAAGGTTGCCGTTTCATCACCAGAACCTGCTTCACCTAAACCACCTCCAGAAGCTAAGGTGTCATCTAAAACTAGGCCGGTAGAAAAATCTCCAGAATAGCCACCACTACCACCGGTTAATACGGGTACAGTACATGAAGAAGCATCAATTGTACTTTCAAATATATCGGTTAGTGTTACGTCAAAAGCATCAGCACCACCTGTGTTTTCCAAGGTAATTAAATAGTCAATTTGATCGCCTGCATCTAAATCACTAGTATCACTGGTTATGGTTTTTGTAATCGAAACGTCTGGAGCGCGAACCGTTATTTGTGCCACCGTGGTGTTAGTAGCGTTATCGGTGGCGGTGTTATTAGTTGAAGCGTTCAATAGATTGGCAAGACTTAAACCATCAGCATACGGTTCGTTACTTGCTAGAGCATATACATTAATTACAATATTTTTTGAACTTGCAGTGCCGGTACTAATGTTACCAAAATCAATATTGATACTGTTTGAACCGGCATCACGCGTAACAGTAAAATCACCATTATAATCAGAAGTACCCGCATATTCGATAAAGTTACCAGCGCTAGCAGAGCCAGGATAAGGAGTTGAACTTGTTTGTGTTGCCGCAGGAAAGTCTGTTGCAGTAAATACAGGTAGAGGCAATACATCAGTTAACACTACGTTATTTGCATCGCCAGAAGGGATTTCCATGGTTAATTGGAATTGTACAATATCGCCAGGCTTAACAGTACTTGAACCTATGGTGTTTTTGCTGATATCAATATCATCAATAGTTACGGTAGCACTAGAATCTTCGAAACAACCTTGAGCGCCACTCGCATCGCTTAAACCGTATGTCGCGGTAACGTCATTACTAATCGTATCACGGGTAAGTACAGGTTGGCCGTTATCATAATCTTGATCAATAACCGCAGTATAAGTAATCGTGCCGCTTTCCGCTGGCCCAATACTGCCTCCTGCGGCAACAATAGCTGCTAATATATCGGCATCTTCAAACGTTGATGAAGTACCAGAGTCAGTAAAGTTAGTATTTAAAGTTGTTGTAGCGCTATTACTGCCGTTGTGCTGAATAGATAACTGAATTTGATTACTAGCAAACTCACTGTAACTAATACCATCTTGTAAAATATCAGTAACCGTAAAGTTGTTTAAACCATCAATATATTCAGAGGTTTGATAAGCATAAGTATAGGTAACAGTAGAGCCAGGTGTGCCGCTGCCAGCAACACTTTTTCTTAACACTAAATGCTTAGCTGAGTTAATGGCTGAATTGCTGTCGCAAGTCATAGCATTTAAAGTGTCAGTAATATAAACGTCAAATTCAGCACGAATATCCTGCGAATTACCATTTGTACCTGTTCCTGAAGCACAACTGATGTTGATGTCTACATCATTTCCTACACCTGAGTTAGCCGCTAATGTAGCTTCATCTGGCGATATAGTACAATCAGTGCCACCAACAATTGAAAAAGGGCCTTCATATTTAACATTGCCAGGTAAAGTAATGGTAGGAAATGTTATAGGAGCAACTGTTCTAGTTGAAGCTATATCCGCAATTGCAACAACAGGGTAAGTCCATTCGGGACCTGGTGGGTTTTCTGATTCTGCTGTGCTATCTGAAATAGTGTATTTTATAACGGTAGGAGTAAAGTCATTACTGTCAGCAGAGCCAACAATTGTATCTTCCCCTTTTGTGCCTGTAGCACTATCGCCAAATTGAAAACCAGGTACTATTCCTATTGCGTCAGTTTGCAATATATTTGGTTCAGCATCCAAAGCGACCGTAAGACAAACTTCCACTTGCAAGGGTTGTTGATTATTTGAAACCGAGCCAACAGGTATCGTAAGTGCTACTAGAGTTCCATCTTCAGTTCCCGTAAAAGGTAAACCAGAGATAGGATCATTTAAGGTTTCTGTCGCATCATAGGTTTGACTAGAAACCAATTCTAAATCTAGCCCACTAAATGTTGCTGACTGATATGTTAAATCTGGAGCTAGATTTAGTAAGTAATATGGGCCATAGCCAATATCTGATGAACTATTGGTAAAGTTTGCGTTAAAACAAAACCCTTCACCAATAAACGACTCCGCAGGAGAAAAGTTAGCTACAGTAGGTGCGGAGGCTGCATATGCAGAAGATATCGAGATTAAAAATAGGGCAGTTAATTTTAAAAAAAACAGAAAAACTTTTTGTAGCATTATATTC
>NZ_JACGWF010000047.1:0-31877 GCF_014077595.1 Colwellia sp. 6M3
ACAATTACCTTCCTCGCTAAGAGCTCACTTGTAAGCGATATCAATATACAGAGTAAGTCTCTCATGCTTTTAATACGACTTTAATGGCTAATATGCGAATTTTTTCGTTAACTGTCAGGTCTATATATACTGACCATTGATGAAGATGAAAAATATACCTTCATTAAATGTTACTTTTTTTAGTGCGATTATAAGTTTTGCACCGTTAATTAAAGCTAATTTTGAGGTTTATATGTGTAGTTCACCAAAGCCAAGAACAAAAGTTAAAGGAAAAAGCGCAACAAGTGCGAGTTTCTTGTCAAGCATGTCTGCAGAATCTAGGCAACGTTTTACCGAACGTGCCAATATTGCACAAGAGCGAAGAGATAATATTAAAATAGCAGAAAAAGCTAAAATATCTTCAGATAAAAATCATTTGAGAGCAAAAAAAGCATCAACAAAGATAAAAGCACCAAAGCGTTCAAGTTATTGGTTGCTAACGATCAGTGTAAAAGAGTTATTTAATCTGTTATTTTTTAGAAAAACTGGTGCAAGTCAATAAGCTAAAATGAAAGGCCATTAGTATTTTTAGTTTATCTTCTTAATAAGATAATACTATCGCCATAATAGTGCTGTAAATTTTACTGCCACCTTAATCAATATCGTTCAGTGGCCACAACACAATATAGTCTTCAAAATCGTCTAACTCAACGTCGTTATCTTTGATAATTTTACCACGCACTGACATACCGGCTTGGTGCATGGCTGATTTTTTGCCATTGTGCAATAACGGGTGCCATGACGGCATACCTCTGCCCTCTTTTAAACGTCGATAAGTACAACTTGGCGGCATAAAAAACACATCATCCAAGTTCTCTTGTGTTAACTGCACACAATCAGGTACCAGCACGGTTCGTTGCTCGTACTTAGAACACTGACAGGTTTTATCGTTGAGTAAATGACAAGCAATGTTCGAGTAGCTCATTTGCTCACCTTCAGCAATATGCGTGGTTGGCATCAGCTCAGTTTCATCGGTGGTGTTATCGTCATCAATGAATTTATTCAGACAACATTTAGCACAACCATCACACAATGATTCCCACTCAGTACGAGACATTTCATTTAATGATTTAGTTTCCCAAAAGCGTTCAACAACAACTTTTTTTGACTTTGCACTCGAACGATTATTGTTTTTGCTCATATGGCTACTTATGACTGTTTATTGTGATAATTACTTAATTTAGCTGACGATAAATTATTACTGAATTGGTGGAAATTTAATGTGATCAGATAAATGCCCAACCGAGCTTACAAAGTAATAAGATAAATTCCAATGCATTAAACTTTTATAGTTATTGTAAGCTAAATACGCACGCCCTTTAACACCATCAGGAAATACCAATGCTGCTTTAATATCAACCTTTGGTAGATTACTACCATCGGTGCGTCGAATGCCTAAATCTTGCCACTGAGCTAAGGTTTTTTCGGTTTTAGCCCAAGCTTTTAACCAGTTCTTACGACCACCGGTATTATTGGGTATCGCTAATGAGGTATCAAAATCGCTCGGGAGTTTAACCTGACGTCCCCATGTTATTTCGTCACTCCAGCCTTCTTTTTTCAGGTAATTGGCCATAGAAGCAAAAACATCGGCTTGATTACCCCAAATATCTTTTTTTCCGTCACCATCACCGTCAACAGCATAACCAACAAAAGAAGTAGGCATAAATTGATTTTGTCCCATAGCGCCAGCCCATGAGCCTTTCATATTCGCTATATCAATATGGCCTTCTTTTAATATTTGTAACGCGGCCCATAGCTGCTTTTTAAAAAATGCTTCGCGGCGTCCTTCATAGGCCATGGTTGATAACGCAGAAATAACATTATAGTTACCCATAATTTTGCCAAAATTTGTTTCTAGCCCCCAAAGCGCAATGATAAACCGTGGTTGCACGCCATATTCTGCAGCTATATTTTTCAGTAGTGCTTCATGCTCTTTATATTTTGCTCTAGCACGTTTGATTTTCCAATCAGGTACGCGTTTTGGCAAATAGGTGTCGAGTGTTTCAACTGTTTCTGGTTGATTACGATCAGCTTTTACTGCTCGTTGATGAAAAATAACATTAGCGAATGAATCGTCAATTAACGTTTTATCATAACCCTTTGCAATGGCTTCTTGCTTTAACTTAATAATATATTGTTCGAAGCTAGGTTTAGCTTCTGACGTTGTTTTTTTGTCATTAGCCATCGTTACTTGGGAAAATAGCGCGAGACATAATGAAAGTACGATGATATTTACTGAATGGGTATAGCGCATTATGATATTTCTCCTTCGCTTTTATTGACACCCGCACTATTCATGCTGGCCTTGTGGCCTTTTAGCATATCTTCTTCTTGCGGTGTTAACTGCAGATAATAACCTTGGTCAGCTAAACTTGTTTTTACTTTTTCTAAATCAGCAAAACCCAATTTAACTTTTGATGAAAGATTCAGCACCGTTACCATCACAGGCGTACCAAACATTTTCATTAGCGCTTCAGGTACATCAGAAAAGTCATCTCTGTTATTTACATAAAGATAAGTTTGTACTTTTTTAGAACTTTTATAAACACTACACAACATAATGCAGACCTATGATTAAAGGGGTTTCGGGTGTTGTTAAGATTGTTTTCAACAACTTATCAGTCAATATTAAAGCGACTTATTTAAAGTCATTTTCAACAAATGCAAGCAACTTATCACCAAATAATGACTTACGCCAACCGCGCATAATATCGACCAATTGCGGATTATTCTCTGCGCCGTTGAGCTTAAAATGCCATGACATAAATTGGTTTATTTGTTTTTTAGAAGCAAAGTTCTCTGGCAACAAGTTAGTTTGAGTGCTGAACTCCGTAATGGCATTTTTAACTTTTTTGAAGTTTTGTTTATAGCCTGGATATTCATCAAGTCGAATAATAGGCTCAGGTAATGTAGCGTTTGTTGCTTCGGTAGCGCGTTTTAGCACTGTTAACATAACATTACCTTTGTGGCGTATATCAAGTACCTCAACGCCTTCAATACCTGACATAGCTCCCACACTCGTGGGGTTTACTTGCGCTAACGCAAATAAGGTATGATCTTTGGCAATAAAACCAATTGGCCTGTCTTTTATTTTAGCTTGTTGAAAACGCCAAATAGTTAACTGTTGTAGTCGATAAAGTTGCACAGGATTTAAGCGCCAAGCCATTTTTAAATTAAGATACAACTGGCTCTCGTCAATAGGACTGAACTTGCGATCAACCATGACATTACTTTCTTCTTGTGCTGCATCTAGCCAACCTGCCTTTTCAATATCAGCAAACAATAAAGGTAATATATTAAATAAATGCTCCACATCTGCAGCAGCATAATCCAATTGCTTTTGTGTTAGCGGCCTTTTCATCCAATCAGTACGCGACTCAGACTTATCTAACTCAATATCCGTATAATGGGCAATCATAGCGGCATAACCCATTGAAATTCCATGCCCTAAAAAGGCCATTATAATTTGGCTATCAATAAGATTTACTGGGCGACAATTACCCGCAGTTAAAAAAACTTCTAAATCTTCTGAACAGGCATGTAATACTTTTTGAATATTTGGATTTTCTAGTAGCTGCCAAAATACGGTTAAGTCTGAAACGGCAACAGGGTCGATTAACGCTAAGGTTTCACCATCGTTTATCTGAATAAGACCCAACTTAGGATAAAGTGTTCGTGTGCGCACAAACTCAGTATCGATCGCAAGAATTTTGGCTTGGGCGTAGCGCTGACAAATTAGGTGTAATTGCTCGGAGTCTTCGATATAAATTCTTTCAATAGTTGCTTGCACGTCATGTCCTATATAAAACAAATAACTTAAATAAGTAACAAAAACACTGGTGGAACGGTTTAGCCACCTTAAAGCGAATAATAAGCTTGAGCTTAGCCGTTACCATATCTTATTTTAATAATTATTTTCTAACCAATATCAGAGTGTAATTCAACCGTTCAATACAAATAAAAAATGACAAGTTCGAGATTAGTTGAACTTGTCATTATGATGTACCGAGCAATTTGTTGCTTTTTAACGTCTGCGTCTAGTAGCCTGTTGGCTGCGATGCTGATGCTTTTTCACTGAACGACGAATACGACGACTTTTCGCGTTATCCATCGCTTTCTCGTCTACTTTCACCTTACTTTGTGTTTCAGGTGCTAAATCAACGAGTTTTCTGTAGTAGTTTACATCTTGAAGATTCAACTCAGTCCAACCACCTAAAGGTAATTGACGTTTCATCTCCATATCACCGTATCGAACACGAATTAATCGGCTAACTTGTACATCTTGGCTTTCCCAAAGGCGACGAACTTCGCGGTTACGTCCTTCAGATAATACAACATGGAACCAATGGTTACGGCCTTCACCACCTTTGTATGTGATTTTTTGAAACTTAGCCGGGCCATCTTCTAACTTAACGCCGTGGCGAAGTGTTTGTAACATTGCCTCATTAACTTCACCAAATATACGTACCGCATATTCACGCTCTACTTGTTTAGAAGGATGCATTAAACGGTTGGCAAGTTCACCATCAGTAGTGAAAAGCAGCATGCCTGAGGTGTTAATATCTAAACGACCTACGGCAACCCAGCGACTTCCATCTAGTTTAGGTAAGCGATCAAAAACAGTTGGGCGGCCTTCAGGGTCTTTACGTGTACACATTTCGCCTTCAGGCTTGTTGTACATTAAAACACGACACAAATCGTCAGCTAAAGGTTTTAGTTTAATTTGATGGCCGTCGACGCGAATAAGTTCATTGCCTTCAACACGGTCGCCTAAATAAGCGGTTTTGCCTTCAACGCTTACACGTCCCGCACTAATGTAGGTTTCCATTTCTCGGCGTGAACCAGCACCTGCGCGTGCTAATACTTTTTGTAATTTTTCAGACATAGGTCTTAACTCTCTTACGTCAGTAACTTTACAGTGAATCAGAATTATTTGATTCACTTTTACGTCTCTGTCTCTTTAAGGTTAGGGTAAATACCCTGCTTTTTTAGTTTAACGTTTCTTTCAAAAACGCTTAACTGGTAAAATCTTCCATTGGCATTAATGCCGGCAGTTGGTCGAGTGATGTCAGCGAAAAGTAATCAAGAAACTCTTGAGTACTTGCATACAACACAGGTCGACCGGGCACTTCCTTTTGACCTACTGTTTTTATCCAATTTCTATCGGTTAGCGTTTTAATAATATTACTACTAACAGCAACACCGCGAATGTCTTCTATTTCTCCACGGGTTATCGGTTGTTTATAAGCAATTAACGCTAATGTTTCTAAAATAGCACGTGAGTATTTTGGTGCTTTTTCTTTGTATAAATGCGCTAAATCTTCGCTAAGCTCTGACGGTGTTTGAAAACGATAGCCAGAAGCGACTTTATTGAGTTCTACACCACGGCCTTTAAAGTCAGCTTGGATAGCGATAATGATATCACGAATACGTAGGTTACTGACACGATATTCTATTAAAAAATCGCGTTTAAGTAATTGCACCGACAATGGCTTTTCAGCAAGAAACAACGCTGCTTCGACCAGACGTTTAAGTTTGGCATCATCAATATCTTTATGGCGTATTTTATCCGTGATCATTGTTGCTCATTTCACCCATATTTTTACAGCCACTCTTGCTATTAATTTTACTCATAATTTACTTTAAACTTGCTTAGGTAAACAAACCCTTATTTCGCCATAAATTTTTGTTTGTATGCATTCGATTAGTGATTCTTTAATCAACTCTAGAATGGCTAAAAAAGTAACGACAACACCTTGTTTACCTTCTTTGATAGTAAATAAATCACTGAAATCACAGTAAGGTTGTTCCTTGCTTGTGCTTTTTAATACCGATAAAATATGCGCCATTCGTTCTCTAGTCGACAATGACTCTTTTTGAATATGATGATGTTCATAAGCCTGTGTTCGCTTCATTATGCCTTGTAAAGCATTGACTAACTCAGCGAGATCCACTTGACTATTAAGAACTTCAGGGACAAAGTTTTCAGCTAACTCAACTTTTGCTACAAAGTTATCGCGGTCTACACGTGGTAGGTCATCAATATTTTCAGCCGCTTTTTTAATCACTTCATATTCTTGTAATTTTCTAACTAACTCTGCCCGTGGATCACCCTCTTCTTCTTCAACCGCTTGTTTGGGTAATAATAACCGTGATTTAATTTCCGCTAAAATTGACGCCATCACTAAATACTCAGCCGCTAACTCCAATTTAATGTCTTTCATTAAATCAACATAGGTCATGTATTGCGTAGTGATGGGGGAAATGGGTAAGTCTAGAATATCAAATTTTTGTTTTCGAATTAAATACAATAAAAGGTCGAGCGGCCCTTCAAACATTTCTAAAATAACTTCTAAAGCGTCGGGCGGTATAAATAGATCTTGAGGCTTCTCTATAATGGCTTCGCCACGTAATAACGCAAACGGTAAGACTTGCTGCAGCATTACGCCAGACCCTGAGGTTTTATCTGGCGTTATACCTGACAAAGTATCTTTGGATAACTTAACTGAATTATCAGGCATCGGCTGCTTTTAATATTTGAATTTTATGCTTCATAATTTATCTTTTATTAACAATAACTATAACTTCATATAATTATTATTGAAAAGGGGTTGGATCGCCCTCACCCACACGAATTATTTCAACCTCATCATTAGAAAAGTCGATAACCGTTGTCGGGCATTCACCTAAATGACCACCGTTGATGATCAAATCAACTTGGTGCTCTAAAATATCGCGAATATGCTCTGGGTCAAACTCTGCTGTTTCAGCGCCAGGCATGATAAGTGTTGTCGACATTATTGGCTCACCTAGCTCTGCTAATAGCGCTTGAGCGATATTATTATCCGGAACTCGTATACCGATAGTTTTACGCTTCGGGTTTAATAACCGCTTAGGTACCTCTTTTGAACCTTTAAAAATAAAGGTATAAGGCCCAGGCGTATTGTTCTTTAATAAGCGAAAAGCACTGTTATCAACACGCGTATATTCTGACAACTCAGATAGATCGCTACACATCAGGGTAAAGTTGTGTTCTTTATTTATGTCACGAATATTACAAATTCGTTCCAAGGCTTTTTTATCACCAATATGGCAACCTAAGGCATAACCAGAGTCAGTTGGGTAAACAATGACACCACCTTGGCTGATAATAGCAGCCGCTTGTTTCATTAAGCGACCTTGAGGGTTATCTGGGTGTACATAAAAAAACTGGCTCATAATAAGCTCCATCTAAATTTCAAGTTTATCAACATAATGTAATATCCACCGAGTAACATTTTAACTTATACACTGTTAATCAATAACTACCGAATACCTTCACTTTGCCAAAGTTGCCAAATAGGGTTAGCTTGCTCTGGCATTATTAAGTTTCGTCCTAAATCGCTCCATCGGCTTGGCTGATGAAAATCAGAGCCCATCGAAGCATGTAAATCATATTCTGAACAATAGTTTAGCATTATTTTGCGCTGCTCGTTATTCATCTGAGGTAACACAACTTCTAAACCGTCGCCTTGAGCCGCTTTAAAATCAACAATTAAGCGCCTTAACCATTTAGCGGTTAAATCATATCTTATAGGATGCGCCATCACTGCAACACCGCCGGCGGCGTGTATAGTTGCTACGGCCTCGTCAATAGTGCACCAATTAGGATTAACATAAGCACGTTTGCCTTTGCCAATATACTTGTCAAAAGCTGATTGCATTTTACTGACAATACCGCGATGTAAAAGCACTCTTGCAAAATGTGCGCGAGTAATAGAGCCATCACCTGCCATTGCTTTGGCTTGACTGTAAACATCGCTAAAGCCACATTTTTCGAGTTTCTCGCCCATGGTTTTTGCCCGGTCTTCTCGACGTTGCTGCTGCGCTGATATTAAGCTTTGTAATTGTGTATGCTCAGGGTCAATATTTAGACCAACAATATGAATTTCAAAACCTTGCCACTGGGTTGATATTTCAATGCCATTAATCAAAGTTAATGGAATATTTTGATCTAAAATAGTTTGTTTTGCACTATCAAGGCCTTTAACGCTGTCGTGATCTGTGATCGCTAATACGTCAATTTGGAAGTTAACCGCCCGTTCTATCAGCTCTTTTGGTGTTAATGCACCGTCCGAGCAATTAGTGTGGCTGTGTAGATCAACCCGTAAGTTTGAAAAATCTTTATCTTTAGTAAAATCAGTGGTTGACATCATTACGCGAATCGGTTCTTCTATAGGGACTTAATACTACCTAATAACATAGTCAAGTCACTAATTAGGCAAGTGAATAAAACAATTTTACTGAGATAAAACAGATAATGATACAAGTAAAACAAACTATTTCTATGATTTGGTGGTGGCATAACTCTACATAAGTGGGTTGTGATGTTTACTTGTAAGTAAAAACTTCGAAAACCCGCACCCTATTGCGGGTTTTTTGTTTTTAAAATTTTGAATAATTGAACGAGAGTAGTAAGTATGTTGCGGATTAAAGTTAAACGTTGGTTCTTATGGTGGCTTTTGCCTATTTACGCTGGATGACCGTTTTTTAAATAGATTATTAGTAGGAATACCCATGAGCAATACCCAAGAATATAAAACTGAAAAAATGCAGCCTGAAGCTGTGATAAACCATCAACAACCGGGTGCGGTTGTTACTATTACCGATACTTTAAGCTATCAAAGTGATCCCTTAGCTGTTTTTCACACCCTTTGCGCTGATAAAGAAAACACGTTATTACTGGAATCAGCAGAAATTGATAAAAAGCATCAACTGAAAAGTTTACTGCTTACCGACACCGCCGTTAAAATAGTTTGTAATGGTAATACTGTTCACTTTACTGCATTAAATAAAAACGGTGAAAATGCCCTGTCGTTTGCGAAACAAGCATTAGCATTAAATGCAACAATCACCGTAAACGGTAGTGACGACAATCAGGCATTTAATGCCACATTTTCTGACATTAACGAACAATTAGATGAACGTTCTCGATTGCTTGCAATTAACCCTTTTCAAAGCTTACGTTTATTCAGTCAACTAGATAATACAACCCAACACCCGTTTGCGGTATTTTTAGGGGGTGCTTTTGCATTCGATATGATGTCGATGAGCGAATCATTACCTGAAGTTGCTGATGGCGAAAATACTTGCCCTGATTTTGTTTATTATCTCGCTGAAACGCTGATCATTATTGACCATGAAAAACAATCAAGTGATGTAATTACCAATCAATTTACCGGCCCTGGATACGAAGAAGCTAAAGCGGCAGCATTAGCAAGAATTAACGTAATAAAAACACGTTTAAGTACTGATATAACCGCTTCATTTGAACCTAAACCAGTTAACGCCGATAACAACACTGCGTCAAAAGAAGATCAACAGCTGCCATTAAGCTGTGATATTGACGATGAGGCTTTTTGCCAAGTAGTTAATGACTTAAAAGAGAATATTTTAGCCGGTGACATTTTCCAAGTAGTACCGTCACGCACTTTTAGCCTGACCTGCTCAAATAACCTTAACGCCTATAAAGCACTAAAACACAGTAATCCAAGCCCTTATATGTTTTATTTGCAAGACAGTGATTTTTGTATATTCGGCGCTTCGCCAGAGTCAGCACTTAAGTATCAACAAAGTAATCGACAAGTAGAGATTTACCCAATTGCCGGTACACGTCCTCGTGGCTTTAACGCTGACGGCAGTTTATCGCCTGATTTAGATAGTCGAATAGAGTTAGACTTACGATTAGATAAAAAAGAATTAGCCGAGCATATTATGTTGGTTGATTTAGCACGTAATGACATCGCGCGCGTTAGCAAGCCTGGTACTCGTCATGTGGCTGAGCTATTAAAAGTCGACCGATATTCACACGTTATGCACCTTGTTTCTCGGGTCTGTGGCACATTAGAAATCGAATTAGATGCACTGCACGCTTACCAAGCTTGTATGAATATGGGCACATTGTCTGGTGCACCTAAAGTAAAAGCTACCTCACTTATTCGTGAAGTAGAAGGAAAACGCAGAGGTAGTTATGGCGGCGCAGTGGGTTACTTAACCGGCAATGGTGATATGGACACTTGTATCGTTATTCGTTCAGCCTTCGTACAAAATAATCGCGCACAAATACAAGCTGGCGCAGGAGTGGTTTTTGACTCAGACCCACAATCAGAAACAAATGAAACCAGACAAAAAGCTCAAGCAGTGATCAGTGCGATTAAAGAAGCAGAAGGTAAAGTATTAGTTATCTCTCATCAGGTAAGAAAAAATTCAACTAACGGCGATGTAATGCACAAGGAGACTAAATAATGAAATCAACTGATGCTTTCCCTAACGCTTTACCAGAAATTGTTATGTTAGATAATCTTGACTCATTTACTTATAATTTGGTCGATGAATTTCGTTGTTTAGGTTATCAACTGACCATTTATCGCCATACTATTAGTGCTGATTTTATTTTTAAAAAGTTACAAGAGAAGCAACAAAGTAATAACGCTGGCGTTATTTTAGTGCTTTCACCCGGACCTGGCGATCCTACGCATGCAGGTTGTTTAATGCCTTTAATTAAATTATGCGCCGGACAATTTCCTATCTTAGGTATTTGTTTAGGGCATCAAGCATTAATCCAACATTATGGCGGTGTAATAGCACGCGCACCTGAAGTAGTGCACGGAAAGTCGTCTAATATTACCCACAACGGATTAGGCGCTTTTGATAATATTGATAGCCCTTTACCTGTAGCGCGTTATCATTCACTGGTTGCCAGCAGAATGCCAGAGCAACTGACCATGACAGCCTATGTTAATTTATCCACTGACAATGATGAAATTACCTTACCTATGGCGATAGAGCATAGTAGCGATGCGGCCATCGGTTTTCAGTTTCATCCTGAATCGATATTAACCACATATGGCACCAACTTATTAGCGCAAAGCCTTAATCATTTATCCGCTTTAGCTAACCAAACTATTTATAAAGCACAAGGGCATACTCATGACAACCACTGAACTAAGTAGCGAAAATTCACCAAAAATTCAGCCAGTGAGTAACGATGACATTACGCATAGTGCACTCAATACTTTAGTTGATGGTAACTCACTAACACAACAGCAAAGCCATGATGTGTTTGAACAAGTGATCAACGGTTTTGTCGCGCCAGAACGTTTAGCGGCAATACTGACTGCGCTAAAAATTAAAGGTGAAACGCCAGCTGAAATTGCTGGTGCTGCGATTGCTATTCGCGCCAATGCTAGTGTTTTCCCGAGCCAGAGCACAAGCGTGGCTGATTGCGTAGGCACAGGCGGAGATGGCGCAAATACTATAAACATTTCTACCACTGCGGCTATTTTAGCAGCGGCTTGTGGCTTAAAAATGGCAAAACATGGCAACAGAAGTGTCTCAAGTATGTCTGGCTCTGCCGATTTACTCGAAGCACTCGGCGTAAACTTAACCATGTCACCTGAAGTGGCAAGTGAGTGTTTAGCGCAAGCCAATATCTGCTTTTTATATGCTCCTGCTTACCATACTGGCTTCAAGCATGCTGCTCCAGTGCGTAAAGCTATGGCTATTCGAACCCTATTCAATATTTTAGGGCCATTAGTTAATCCAGCAAAACCCGACATTATGTTGTTAGGTGTTTATATTCCTGAATTAATTACCCCTATTGCGCAAGCCTTAATGCTAACAGGTGTAAAACAAGCTTGGGTAGTTCATGGTAGTGGCTTAGATGAAATAGCGTTACATGGGAAAACACAAGTTACTGAGATAAGTCATGGTGAATTAACCGAGAAAGAAGTTACGCCGTCAGATTTTGGTTTAGAAAACTACACTTTAGAAGATATAAAAGGTGGAACGCCTGAAGAAAACGCCAAATTTATTCAAGCCATATTAGCCGGTAAAGGCCAAGCCGCCCATAACAGCGCAGTTATTATTAATTGTGCAGCACTACTTTATTTACATCGCGAGCAGCTTAACGGTAAAGCCGATACGTTATTGTTAGCGGCACAATATGCCACTCAGGTACTCGCCTCGGGTGCAGCAACAAAAACATTAGCAGATTTAGTACAAATATCGAACTCAGGAGTAACAGCATAATGAGTAATATTCTTGAGCAAATCGTTGAAAATCGACGTGTTGAGATAGAAAAATTAAAGAAAGAGTTACCGTTAGCTAGCTTTATTGATGATTTAACACCTTCAAAAAAAGATATGTATCAAGCGCTAACGCGAACAGCAGAAAAACCTTACGCTGGCTTTATTTTAGAATGTAAAAAAGCATCACCGTCAAAAGGTTTGATCAGAGCTGATTTTAATGTCGCAGAAATAGCCGGTATTTATGATAATTACGCGGCGGCAATATCAGTACTGACGGAGCATAAATATTTCCAAGGCGATTTTAGTTATTTAAAAACCGTTAGTGATCTTGTTAAGTGCCCAGTACTGAATAAAGATTTCTTTTTTGATACCTACCAAGTTTATTTGGCTAGACATTATGGTGCCGACGCAATATTGCTTATGCTGAGCGTGCTCAATGACCAAGAATACAATGAGTTGGCAGCTGTTGCACAGTCGTTAAACTTAGCTATTTTAACTGAAGTGTCTAACGAAGAAGAATGCGCGCGCGCGATTAGCTTAAATGCAAAACTCATTGGTATTAATAATCGCAACTTACGTGATCTTTCAACCGATATTTCACGTACCTTTGATTTAGCGCCAACATTACCCGATGATCGCATCGTTATTTCTGAATCAGGCATATATAATAATGCACAAGTTAGAGAGCTTGCCCCTGCCGTAGATGGCTTTTTAGTTGGCAGCTCGGTTATGGCTGAAGACGATATTGATTTAGCATGTCGACAATTAATATTTGGTCACAATAAAGTGTGTGGTTTAACAAGCCCTGAACATGCTTCGTTTGCAATTAATGCGGGTGCAGAATTTGGCGGACTTATCTTTGCTGAGAAATCACCTAGGTGTATTAATAAAGCAAAGGCAAAAGCTATTATCAGTGATAACCCAAGCTTAAAATATGTTGGTGTGTTTGTTAATCATTCGCAAGATACTGTGCTTGAATTCGCTCATGAATTACAATTATCAGCGGTACAATTGCATGGTCAAGAAAGCCAAGAATACATTGATAGTTTAAGAGAAAAGTTGACTCAACATTGTCAAATATTTAAAGCTCTACCTGTTGAAAACAAGGTGCCAGCTTTACCCAGTAATGTCGACCATATTGTACTCGACGGTAAAAATGCTGGCAGCGGCCAAGCTTTTAACTGGCAAGCGTTAGCTGATAGCGAGCAAGACTTATCGCGTTGTTTTTTAGCTGGCGGCTTACAACAAGATAATATCACCCAAGCGTGCGGGCAATTGAACAACCACGAATTATTTGGCTTAGATATCAACTCAGGTGTTGAATCTAGTCCAGGCATTAAATGTCGCGAAAAGCTCAATGAAGTTTTCGCCCAAATACGGAATTATTAAGATGTTAAAATCTACAAGTGAAAATCAGCCTAAAAAAACCTTACCGGCCTACTTCGGTGAGTTTGGTGGCATGTTTGTGGGCGAATTGTTAGTGCCTGCTTTAGAACAGCTAGAACAAGCATTTATTGAATCGCAAACCGATGAAGCTTTTTTAGCTGAGTTCAACAAACTATTAACTAGCTATGCTGGCCGACCAACGCCACTAACATTGTGTCGTAACATCGTTAAAAACCCATTAGCTAAAATTTACTTAAAGCGTGAAGATTTACTGCACGGTGGCGCTCATAAAACCAATCAGGTGTTAGGACAAGCCTTACTTGCCAAGCGCATGGGGAAAACAGAAATAATTGCAGAAACTGGCGCGGGTCAACATGGTGTTGCTACTGCGATAGCCTGCTCGTTATTAGGTTTGAAATGTAAAGTTTATATGGGCGCAGTTGATTGTCAGCGTCAGCAACCGAACGTTTTCCGTATGCAATTAATGGGTGCAGAAGTTATTCCAGTAACAGCTGGTAGCGGTACACTTAAAGATGCGGTGAATGAAGCTTTACGTGATTGGTCAGCAAATTATGAAAACGCGCACTATTTATTAGGCACGGCGGCGGGTCCTCACCCGTTCCCGACGATTGTACGTGAATTTCAAAAAATGATCGGCGAAGAAGCAAAACAACAGTTATTAGCAGAAGAAGGTCGTTTACCTGATTACGTTATTGCCTGTGTTGGGGGTGGCTCAAATGCTATTGGTATGTTTAACGATTTTATCGGCGATGAAAACGTTAAGCTCATCGGTGTTGAAGCTGGCGGTAAAGGCATTAATACCGCACACCACGGTGCAACCTTAGTTGCAGGCACTAAAGGCATGTTACATGGTAACTATACCTACATTATGCAAGACAAGGCTGGACAAATTGAAGAGTCTTACTCGGTATCGGCCGGCCTTGATTACCCTGCGGTAGGTCCACAACACGCACAATTAAAGGATTCTGGTCGTGCTCAATACGTGCCAATTAATGACGATGAAGCATTAGAAGCATTTCAATTGTTAGCGCGTAACGAAGGTATAATTCCAGCTTTAGAGTCATCTCACGCCTTAGCGCATGCTTTAAAAATGGCTGATAAAGTAACCGAGGAAACTATCTTTTTGGTTAATTTATCAGGCCGAGGAGATAAAGATTTAGCGCATGTTAACGCGATTATATCACCCGAGACTGCTGAGAAAAGTAATGTTAAACACAGAGGAGAAGCATAATGAGCCATGCAACTAACATGACTAATGTAAGTACTCGTTATGACCAAGCGTTTGAAAAGCTCGCAGCCAAAAAAGAAGGAGCATTTATTCCTTTTGTGATCATCGGCGATCCAAACCCTGAACAGTCTTTTGAAATAATTAAAACCCTTATTGATGCTGGCGCAGATGCTTTAGAGCTAGGCATACCGTTTTCAGACCCAAGTGCCGACGGTTTAACCATACAAATGGCTGCTCTTCGTGCATTAAAATCTAATACGAATACCGACATTTGTTTAGATATTTTAGCCAAAGTTCGTGCCTATTCGCCTGACACTCCAATTGGTTTGTTACTTTATGGCAACTTAGTATTTGCTCGCGGTATTAATAATTTTTATCGTGATGTGGCTGCTGCGGGTGTTGACTCAGTGCTAATCGCTGACTTACCCATTCGTGAGAGTGAGCCTTTTAGACAGGCGGCAATTGCCAATAATGTAGCACCTATTTTTATTGCTCCGCCTAATGCCAGTGAAGCAACTTTACAAAAAGTCGCTGATTACGGTTCTGGTTATACTTATGTATTAAGTCGTGTTGGCGTAACAGGTACAGAAACTGAAGCTGAAATGACTGGTCATAAGCTGATTGATATTTTAGACAAACACCAAGCTGCGCCTTCGGTTATTGGTTTTGGTATATCAAAGCCTGAACAAGTAGAGGCGGCATTAGCCACAGGAGCAAAAGGCGCTATTAGTGGCTCTGCTGTGGTAAAAATAATTGAAAATAACCTTGATGATAATGACAAGATGTTAAGCGAATTAGCGAGTTTTGTTAGCGCGATGAAACTGGCGACTAAGCTTTGAATTAGCAGCTTTGAGTTAACAGCTGTCAGTTAAAAGTGGTTCGGTTTGAACATAAAAAAGCTCATAAGGTTTAACTTATGAGCTTTTTTTATTGCCTCTTAGTTTCTAAATCAATGGCTATTAGCCAGTGGTTAAATAATAACTAAGCTGATTTTTTTTCCCAAGTATCGCGTAAACCAACCGTACGGTTGAATACAAGTTTACCTGCGGCAGTATCTTCTGTTGAAATTTTATTATCTAAACAAAAGTACCCTTGGCGTTCAAACTGAAATGCTTGTTCAGGCTTTGCATTAGCTAAATAAGGTTCAACTTTTGCATTACTGATGATAGTTAGTGAGTCAGGGTTAATCACCGAATGAAAGTCTTCTGCTGCACCTGGATTTGGCACCGTAAATAAACGTTCGTACAAACGAATTTCTGCATCAAGACTTTGCTCAGCAGAAACCCAATGAATAACACCTTTAGGTTTAGTACCATCAGTAGGATTTTTACCTAAGGTTTCTGGATCGTACTGGCAATAAACCGTAGTCACGTTCCCTTCTGCATCTTTATCACAACGAGTAGCCGTAACAACATAAGCGCCACGTAAACGAACAGCTTTGTCTAATACTAAACGTTTATATTTCTTATTAGCTTCTTCACGAAAGTCTTCTGCTTCAATGTAAAGTTCTTTAGCAAAAGGAACAACACGCGAGCCATGGCTTTCGTCACTTGGATGATTTTTAACATCAAGGTTTTCAACTTGGCCGTCAGGATAGTTTTCAATCACCAATTTTATAGGGTCTAAAACAGCCATCGCACGTGGTGCATTGTCATTTAAGTCTTCGCGAATACAAGCATCTAACACACTCATTTCGACGGTGTTATCCATTTTAGTAACACCGATACGTTTGGTAAATTCACGCAGTGAACCGGGTGTAAAGCCTTTACGACGAAAACCCGCAATCGTTGGCATACGCGGGTCATCCCAACCATGTACCAACTTATCTTCCACCAAGCTATTTAATTTTCGCTTGCTCATTACGGTATATTCGAGGTTTAAGCGTGAAAATTCGTATTGATGTGGAGTAGTTTCAATCGATATATTATCGATAACCCAGTCATATAAACGACGGTTGTCCTGAAACTCCAATGTACACAATGAGTGCGTTACGCCTTCAATGGCGTCAGAAATACAATGAGTAAAATCGTACATTGGATAAATGCACCATTTATCACCTGTTTGGTGATGATGAGCAAATTTAACACGATAAATAATAGGATCACGCATACACATAAAGCTCGATGCCATATCGATTTTAGCGCGCAATGCACACTCACCTTCTTTAAAGTCACCGGCTTTCATTTTTGCAAACAAAGCGAGGTTTTCTTCAACAGAAGTATCACGATAAGGGCTATTTTTACCTGGTTGCTTTAACGTACCACGGTACTCACGAGTTTCTTCACCATTTAAAAAGCATACATAGGCTAAGCCTTTTTCAATAAGCTCAACAGCGTAGCCATATAAACGGTCAAAATAATCAGAAGAATAGTGAATATCGCCTGCCCATTCAAAACCTAACCATTTAACGTCTGCTTGAATAGAGTTTACGTAATCAATATCTTCTTTTTCAGGGTTAGTATCATCAAAGCGTAAATTACATAAACCCTGATAATCTTGAGCAACACCAAAATTTAAACAAATAGATTTCGCATGACCAATATGTAAAAAACCATTCGGCTCAGGCGGAAAACGTGTTTGTATTTGACTATGCTTGCCACTAGCTAGATCAGCATCAATAATTTGACGAATAAAATTGGTAGGACGGTTTTCTACTTCCGACATCCACAAAACCCCTAAAATAGTAAAAATTTAAATAAGTTAATTGAAGAGATTATATCAATAGAATTAACCTAAGCGCACCTAAAGAATATAAATTCTCCTATATAAAGCGAAATATAAGTAAACTTACACTCATTAACGACAACATATTAGACAGAACAGTCCATTTTACTGAACTTGTGCAACGCCATTACAAAATAAATTAAAGATTTAGAAAACCATTCACATCAGACCAGTAAATTGTTATGTTATTTATACTTTTTATTTCCTTTAACAGCCTCCTAATGTCTGAAAGTTCATCTTCTAAAGCAACACTCTCAACTCGTAAACTTTCTCTTGAGAATGTGCAGCAATGGCAACAAAAATCTAAGAGCCAAAATACGGTAAACGGCTACTATCGTGTTGGTGCTATAGACGCCAAACGTATTCATATTTTGCACGGCACCGGTTTTTCTGCAATGACGTTAGCGGCAATGGCATCACAACTCCCCAAAGACTGGTCAATTTGGTTAACAGATGTGCCCGGACATGGTAGCTCTACACAGCCATCAACACGTATGCCTGACTGGCAAAAAATGGCTAATACGGTTGCCGATGCCATTTATGAACAGGCCAATGTTAAAAAAAATGGTCCATTAATAGGAATTGGGCACTCTATGGGGGGTGTTTTAACATTATTAGCCGCGGTTAAATATCCAGATTTATTCAGCGAAATTATTTTACTCGATCCAGTGTTATTTCAAACAGAGATGATAATAGCGCAACAGCTTATGCGAGTAACCGGAGCATGGCGTAGAAGCACTTTAGTGAAATCAGTCGCTAATCGTACCAATACCTGGCCAAGCATTGCTGCAATGAATGAGAGTATTGCCAGTAAAGCCTTTTATAAAACTTGGCATTCGCAAGTGATTAACGATTACTGTGAATTCTCCTCATCAATTAATGCCGATAATACTGTGCAACTTAGTTGTGAGCCAAGCTGGGAAGCTTCAATCTTTGGCTCTTACCCAAAAGGCCTTTGGCGGGCGATTTATAACATTAAAGTACCCGTAGAAATATTAGTCGCACATAACAGCTATTTTTTTATACCAAAAGCCGTTAAAAGAGCCGCTAAAATTAATAAAAACATTCAATGGCAAAAATTTGGTAAAACTCATTGTTTTCCAATGGAGGAGCCGAACGAAACAGCTGAAAAGATAACGAGTATTATAAGCACCAGAAATTGATATAAAGGCATATTACTGATAGGTTAATTATTCTTATTGTGTAAATTTATTTTTGTGTTCTTAAATATAACGACAATTGAAGAAGAGGGGTTTTATTGTTGAAATTTTTACTTAGCGTATTACTCATCTTTTTTATCGTCAGCGAAAAAGTAACTGCGCTAACTTTAGAAGTAGTGAGTGAACATTGGCCGCCATTTATAATACAAAACCCTGATAATAAAAACGATATTTCAGGCAGTGTGACAAAAATAATTAACGATATTCTAGCGCCTTCAGACATTGATTACACCATTAAAACCTATCCGTGGGCGCGTAGTTATTATTTAGCGTTGAATAAACCCAATGTGCTCATTTATTCAATTTATAAAACTGAGCAACGAACGCCCTACTTTGAATGGTTTTGCCCTATATATGCTCAAACGCCCATAAACATTTATAAACTAAAAAAGAACAACACTGATATCTCATCGTTAGCAACTTTAAGTGACACTGTTATTGGTGTATCAAGAAATGATAATAGCCATAACTACATGCTAGAGCATGGCTTTGTCGAAGGCAGAAACTTAATTGTTACTTCTAGTGAAGAAAACAATATTAAAAACTTACTTAATGGAAGAATAGATGCCGTTATTCAAGCGAAAGAAAGTTTAATGTATCGCTTGCAAGGTACTGGCTTTAGTATTGATGATTTAACAGTAGGTTTTAAGTTACACTCAAACGACAATACAGAACATTGTATGGCGTTGAGTAAAAGCTCATCGCCAGAAATGATTTCTACTGTTAAAAAAGCCTTTAACTCTTGGCTCGTTAATAACAATAAAAAATAACAATAAATTTAAAATATCATTACATATTATCTTAAATAAGAACAAGGATGTTTAAATGAAAAATTCAATTACCTTTACGTTTTTACCTATATTATTACTTTGCGATAACAGCCAAGCAATCGAAATTTCTCAACACCTAAGCACCACAGAAGCACCAACACCTAAAGTAAGAGTTGAACCCAAATATCCTGTCAATGCCGCAAAGAACGGCCGAGAGGGTTGGGCGACTTTTAGTTTTATTATTGAAAAAGACGGTAGCGTTTCTAATGTTATCACTAAAGAAACTTCCGGTAGTGACGACATTACCCTAGCAGCTAAAAAAGCCGTAATGCAATGGCAATACGATCCTGCATTAGAAAATGGTGAGCCAATACAACAGTGTGCAAATAGTGTAATGCTTAACTTTAGAATGCATAAACAAGCGGGAGAATCAGGGGTTACTAGGCGTTTTAGACACTTGTACAGTAAAACACAAGCGGCTATAACAGCCAAAGATTATGCTCAAGCCAAAGAGTTATTGGGGCGATTTAACAAAATAAAAAAAATGCACTTATCTGAAAATAACTTTTTACAGTTATTGAGTGCACAATACGCAAATGAAATTGGTGATCCTGCTCTCGAACTTTCGCACTTGAACAAAACCGCATTCCCTATTGAAGCAGGCAATAATCAGCAACTCATATCTACCCTTAAACAAAAATTACTGCTGCAAATAAAACTAAACCACTTAAAAGCTGCATATTACACATTTGAACGTTTGGAAAAACTAGCCGCTGATGAACCTTATTTAGCTGATTATAAAGTACTGCTTGAGCGTATTGATGAGTTTATTCGTTCAGATAAAGATTTAGTGATCAGTGCTGATATTCGTCAAGATGAGTACTGGCATTATGCCTTAGTTCGAAATGAATTTACCTTGACAAACATTACCGGAAAACTCACTAAAATGGATATACGATGTGCAAATAAACGTCACCTTTATTCCATTGAAAACAATAACACTTGGAAAATCCCTGACACTTGGCAACAATGCTATGTCTATGTTTTTGGTGAAAATAACGCTACGTTCAACCTTGTAGAACACCCGTTTAAGGCTTAGGTTAATTCGATGATAATAGCTTAATTTTAAATAAATTTAGTTAATTCGTGCTTTTGCAATTTCAGCTAAAGATGCTGATTGAGTAGCTAAATTTTCTAACTCAACTTCTATTACAGCTTTGGGTAACTTTTTGATCAGCAGTTGCCCTATTTCATTGGCATTATTTTTCGCGGCAAAGATTAGAATATTGCTATTGTCACAACTCACATCTTTAAACACTGCGCGTAATTTTAATCGATTTGACTTCAACAGTTTTCTTAACCGCCCTTTGTCATCAACTGCAATATATTCACAAATATTTTGTGCAACATTAAAACTATAACTTTTCGGAACAAACAGGCTAATAGCAATGACGGTTAACAGCATAAAAATATTACATAATAACTTCATAAGTGTTCCTACAATCTGTAAAAGCTTAACTTTTAATAAGTTTAGCGTGCTTTGATAAAAATGTATGAGTATCTTATCTAAAATAAAAATTACCCGTTAATTAATTAAAATGAATAACTAAGGTTAAATTTCCGGTCAATAGTCATATAAAACATAAATATAACTTAACGAGATAAAACATGCTAATACGCTTTTTTTTAATATCCATCGTACTCCTCTCAATAGTATCCTCTGGCGTAAATGCTAAAGGTAATGACGCTAAAGTAATGACATCAGGTTTGAACCACTTGGGTTTAACGGTTAAGGACTTATCAGCCTCAAAAGATTTTTTTGTGAATACTTTAGGTTGGAAAGTTGCAGGTGGTTATCCAGAATACCCATCGGTATTTGTAACTGATGGGCAAATTTTTGTCACCTTATGGCAGACCAAAAATAAACATGACGTTATAGAATTTGATAGAAAGAACAATGTCGGTTTACACCACCTTGCCTTAACGGTAACTAGCGAAAAAATACTTGAGGAGTTACATCAACGCTTTAAATTGTTACCCAATATCGTCATTGAGTTTTCACCTGAACTTAATGGTAAAGGTCCAACGGTTCATATGATAATTCGTGAACCTAGTGGTAATCGAATTGAGTTCGCTTACTCTCCCAAAAAATAAAAAGCACAACTTAACAACCTCGGTGATTTGGTTGTGTATTTTTAGCTATAATTTTGTCAAAAAAAAGCGCAGAGGAACTGCGCTTTTTTAATGAAGCATTAGCATAGGGTAAATTAGAACTGAGCAACAACCTGCTCAACAACCATTTTAATGGCTTTGCTCGGATTATCTTGCTCTGATGTTTTAATGCGTTTTATCGCCCAACCATGCCATACCGGCTGATGGCTTTTAACGTCATACACATCTATCGCCAATTTCCCTTCGGTATAGTTTCGCACACGTGTATCTGAACTAAGACCTATACCACCGTAGTAGCGATGTCCCCATAAAAAATTGGTTCTATACATCAGAGGTAAGGTATCAACTTTTACTTTATCTCTGCTTCCCATGGTGTATGAAATAGTAAAATCAGCAGCTTCAGCATCACTGACTAATGCATAACCCTTAGCAATAAAGGCTTGTTCAATCGCGTTATCAATTCTAACTTTCATAACAGGGTTAGCATCAATAGATTCAGCTAAAACCTTTGTCTCATTTAGCCAAGCGAATGTTTTATAATGTGATGTCGTTATTTCACTATTGCGATCAAAGTCAACTCTAGCCTGTTGAGTTGATGTACACCCAGCGATTGCTACAAGTGCTAACATCATGATTAGTTTATTTTTTAGCATAAATCCTTCCTTACAACTTCGATTTGTTTAACTTACCCTACAGGTTATCATAAATACCAAGGTAAACTGTTTAAAAATTTAACGCCATTTGATTGATTTTTTTATTAATTACCATTCAAGATTAATAACAGAGGTGAGTTATTAATTTAAACGCAGTATTTAACTTATTAATACTTTAAACCTTTCCCCAAATCTTTCCTCGCTAACTAAATGACCGGACTAACCTCTACTTTATGACACACAAATATTTAGCTTTTGTACTTCCTATTCTTCATTTTGCTATAATAAAGTTCAAAAACTTATATATATTTTTCAATTTACCATTGACAGTAATAGGTAAACCCCTTAAAACTGTAGGTATTACTTTTACACAATATTTCTATATGAACTTAACTAACACACTTTTTTCTCTCCTCATTCTCGTCTTGGTCTTAAACCCCAAGCGTGGACGATATTGTGTGTAAAAATAAAGTAAAAAAATAACAACAATTAACCCTCGCTCTGAAAAGAACGGGGGTTTTTTTATCGCTATTTATACTCATTGACTTAATTAAGAAAGGGATTACATATGACAAAAGAGCTATTCTCAGGTGCTGAGCTGGTAGTAAAAGCCTTATCAGCATTGAAGGTAAAGTATCTATTCGGTTATCCAGGCGGCACCGTACTAGATATTTATGATGCGCTTTTTAGACAAGATGACGTAGAGCATATTCTTGTTCGTCATGAGCAAGCGGCAACTCATATGGCAGATGGTTTTGCCCGAGCAACAGGTGAAGTTGGTGTGGTATTGGCAACATCAGGGCCTGGTGCTACAAACTGTATTACAGGCATAGCCACAGCGTATATGGACTCTATTCCTATGGTGGTGTTATCTGGCCAAGTGCCTACCGGCCTAATTGGTGACGATGCGTTTCAGGAAACCGATATTGTCGGTTGTTCACGGCCAATCGTAAAGCATAGCTTTAATTGCCGAAGTGTTGTTGATATTCCAAATACCATAGCTAAAGCTTTTTATATCGCCAGTACTGGACGCCCAGGTCCTGTGGTTATTGAACTACCTAAAGATATTTTAATGCCGCAGTTTACTGCAGAGTTTGTATTTAATGCCGACGTTAGCATGCGTTCATATAACCCAACAATAAAAGGTCATCATCGCCAAATTAAAAAAGCAGTGCAGGCAATTAAAAAAGCAAAAAGGCTCGTTGTATACTCTGGTGGCGGCATAATCATCGCTAACGCTGCCGAGTTACTAACAACCTTGGTTGAAAAATTAAATGCACCAGTAACCAATACCTTAATGGGTTTAGGCGGCGTATCTGGTTTACATGACAATTTTATCGGAATGTTAGGTATGCACGGCAGTCTAGAAGCGAATAAAGCCATGGCTAATGCTGATGTTATTCTCGCTTTAGGTGCAAGATTTGATGACCGCGTAACGAACAATGTTAAGAAATTCTGTCCTGATGCCACTATTGTTCATGTTGATATTGACCCCACATCAATTTCAAAAACCATAAACGCACATATTCCGGTTGTTGGTTTAGTCGACATTGTTATTGAGCAGTTACTTGTTGAACTTGAAGAACAACAGTTTAGTGTTAACCAAGAAGAAAACCAATTATGGTGGCAACAAATTGAGCAATGGCGCGCGGTTAAAAGTGTAAGTTATGATCAATCTGGCGATAAAATAAAACCCCAACGTGTTATTGAGTCTATGTACAAAGCCACACAAGGCGAAGCTTATGTTTGCTCTGATGTTGGCCAGCATCAAATGTTTGCCGCGCAATACTATCCTTTTGCTAAACCTCGCCAATGGATAAACTCTGGCGGTTTGGGGACTATGGGTTTTGGATTACCTGCTGCAATGGGGGTGAAATTAGCTTTTCCTGATAGCCATGTTATCTGTATTACTGGCGACGGCTCTATTCAAATGAATATACAAGAACTATCTACTTGTCTGCAATATAACTTACCCGTGGTTATTATCTCACTAAACAATCGTTCTTTAGGCATGGTACGTCAATGGCAAGATATGGTTTATGGTGGCCGACACTCTTCTTCGTACATGGAGTCTTTACCCGATTTTGTTAAATTGGCAGAATCTTATGGCCATGTAGGCATGCAAATTAATAACCTTGATGAATTAGATGAAAAGATTAAGGAAGCTTTTTCCATTAAAAACCGATTAGTTTTTGTTGATGTATTAGTCGATGAAAACGAGCATGTATACCCGATGCAAATTCGTACCGGCGCCATTGATGAAATGTGGATTAAAAAAGGAGTAAAAGCATAATGCGAAGAATTTTAGCCGTATTACTAGAGAACGAGGCAGGCTCACTTTCTCGCATTGTTGGGTTATTTTCTCAACGAGCATTTAATATTGAGAGCTTAACGGTTGCACCAACCGAAGACGATACTCTATCTCGTATTACTATTGTGACTAAAGGGAATGACAAGATACTTGAGCAAATAGTAAAGCAAGTTAATAAACTTATTGATGTTATTAAAATTACCGACTTAACAGAACGTAGCCACGTAGAGCGTGAATTACTGTTGATTAAAGTATTGGCGATGAACGAAAAGTCTCGCAGTGAAGTTATGCGTATAACGGATATTTTTAGGGGCTCCATTATTGATATTGGTAAACAAGTCTATACTATTCAATTAACGGGTAATGCCGATAAAATTAATGCCTTTATTTGCACGCTGGCGAATGAAACAGAAATTATAGAGTCAGTAAGGTCAGGCTGTGTGGGTATTGCTCGCGGTGAGAAGGCGCTTAGAATAAAGCAGTAACTTTATAGGATTAACGAATAGGCTTCGCGAATAAGTACCTAGCCTAAAGTTTATCCTTCGACTTACCCGCCTGAAAATACAATAAAGCCAGCTAAAAGCTGGCTTTATTTTTATCAATATTCGACAGTCGAATAAAAACAGTTTAACTCAATTTAAAAGTAAATCTGCGACGTAAACCTACAAGTGCCAGCAAGAAAATACTACTTAAACCAAAACCTGCACCTCGTCGTTCAACTTTTTCTTCAACAGCACTACAGTTTTCAACTTCACCTGCTATTGGCTGTAAAGTAACCGCGCGAACCACATCTTCAAATAACTGTTCGCCTTTGTCATCAAGCATTAATACGCCCTTTGAATCATGGCGAGGAACTCGAATTAATGCGGTAGCTGAAATTTCATCATCATCATTAATAGCACGTGCTTCGATAATGGTGTAATCAGTTTCACACGTTAAAAAGTCATTTAAATCAGTAAAAGTTTTGCTGATAGTGTCATAGATAAAAGCATGCGTTCTTCTTGGCGTACTGGTATTGTCGTTATGTGTTTCAACTTCACCTTCACCTACAATTTTACCGCTTTCATTAATGGAGCGAGCTGTACTCGAACTACCAGTAAAGAAATCTGTTGGTAAAATCATTTCCATCGATTCTGCGTTAGTATCAACATGATAGAATTTAGTACGTAAGTTACCATTTACATAGGTAGCAACATGACCTACCGCGATACCCGCGTCATTTATATCATAAGCACGAGAATCAAAATATTTACCATGATCTTCAGTAAAGTCGCTTACTAAACCATTTTTATAAACAACAGCATATAAACTTCTAGCTTCACTTGCGCTTGGGTTAGTTTCATTTTCGTCAACCCAACCATGTGCATAGCCAACAGCAACACCTTGGTTATTAATCGCTTGAGCGTAATTAACATACTCGCGAATGTCATCAACATGCGGAGTAACTAATTGCCCTAAAATTTCTGAAGTGATGATACCTTGCTCATCAATGGTCCATTTGATTGCTTCTGTATTATAAATTTCTTCAACAACTTGTTGAACACAAGCTTTAAAAGGCAAATCATCAAGTACGTCAGGATCAGCACAACCACCGGTTTCATCCGCAAAAAAGTCAATAGCATTTTGATCAATACTTGTACTAGCATAACCAACGGCAAAATGAGAATCGCTGATATCTAATATGGCTGACTCTCCGCCAAAACGCTGCTCTTCGGGTAAATCGGTTTCACTCGGCGGAATAATTTCAATAATACTCGCACCACCATCCGAAGAGAAAAAACCACGCGTAGTAAATTCACGTAACCAATAGGTTAATTGCTCATCATTACTATTAGTAAAATCTACCGGTAAATAAGGTGCTGACGCATTACCGTAAACCCAACCTTCATTAGTTATACCACTAATATATTCTTTAGTTGAGCGGGTATAAATATCAGTGCCAACTAACTTTTCATCAAAAACATTAAAAAGCTCTGTATCACCATTGAAGTTAGTCATGGCATAAATATCGCCAACTTGTTGATACAGGCTATTACCAGCTCTTGATTGTAAAAAATTAATGACCCAAGAAAGATCGTTCGCTGTTGGGTTACCTGCCCGAAGCGCGGTTTCATCTTCAATATTTTCTAAGTCATGAACACCTTCATGGCTGTTCTCAGCTAAGAGAACGATGAAGTTATAATCATCTTCGTCAAGATATTGAAACTGTACAGGAAAATTATATATATCGGTGCCTGAAATAGCAGCTTCACCGTTATTATTTTCTTCTTGTGAATAAGTATATTTTAATGAAGAAACATCACCTTTATCAATAACTTGGTATGTTGCTGCATTAACGGCGGATAATCCTAATGCACTAGTTATACCTAATGCTACAATTGATTTTAAAAATTTGTTCATGTAACTACTAAACTCACTATCGTTATTAATCATCTAATTCTTGCCATCTAGCGTAGGCAACTTCGAGTTTGGACTCACTAATGGCTAACTGGTTCAATATTTTATTACTTTGCTCTGGGCTTTGACTAAAAAAATCAGCTTGATTCACTTTTTCTTGTAACTCTGCAATCAAATTTTCAAGCTTATCGATTTGCCCTGGTAATTCTTCTAACTCTTTTTTTTCTTTGAAAGAATGCTTTTTCTTGGCTGGCATTGCAACTTTGTGTTCAGTTTTACCTGCATTTTCATTTTCTTTAGCTTTAATAATCGGCTTTGCCATGGCTAGACGCTGTTTATCTTTATGTTCAAGATAACTATCAACATCATCATAACCGCCAACAATTTGTGAGATATGACCCGTTCCATCAAAGTATAAACAACTACTTACACAGTTATTAACAAAGTCACGATCATGGCTGACTAAAATAACCGTTCCTGCATAATTTGCAACGACTTCTTCTAATAGCTCTAATGTTTCTATGTCCAAATCATTGGTTGGTTCATCTAGAATCAATAAGTTACTTGGGCGCAGAAATAAGCGAGCGAGCAACAAGCGATTTTTCTCACCACCTGATAACGCTCTTACTGGCGTACGGGCACGTTTAGGACTGAATAAAAAGTCTTGTAGATAACCCAATACATGTCGTGGCTTACCATTCACTATGACTTCTTGTTTACCTTCGCCAACAATCTCTTGTACAGTTTGCTTAAGATCTAAGGCATCGCGATGTTGGTCAAAATAAGCAACTTCTAGATTAACCCCTGAGCGCATTTTTCCACTTGTGGCTTCAAGATTGCCCATGATCATTTTTATTAAGGTCGATTTACCTGTTCCGTTCGCACCTATAAAAGCAATGCGATCGTTACGTGTAATAAGTAAATCTAAGTTTTTAATAATAACTTTGTCATCAAAAGCGATACTTATATCTTCCGCTTCAAAGACTAATTTACCTGAACGATCACCTTGCGTAATGTTCATCGTACTTTGATTACGAACTTCACGACGAGCTTGACGTTCACCACGCAATTTCTCAAGTGCTCTTACTCGACCTTCATTACGTGTACGTCGGGCTTTTACACCTTGTCTGATCCAAACTTCTTCTTCAGCAAGCTTTTTATCAAATAACGAATTTTGCTGTGTCTCTACCTGCAAGTCATGGGCTTTTTGCTCGATATATAAATCATAGTTGCCTGGGTAACTTTTCAAAATACCTCGGTCAAGATCAATAATACGTGTCGATACACCCCTGATGAAAGCCCTATCATGACTAATAAACAGTATGGTACCTGCAAAGTCTTTTAAGAATGTTTCTAGCCATAAAACACTTTTAATATCTAAATGGTTAGTAGGCTCATCTAAAAGTAATATATCAGGAGCCGTTACCAATGCTTTCGCTAATGCTAACTTTCGTAACCAACCACCTGAGAGATCACAAATTTTATCATCAGGATTTAAGGCTAACGTTGTCATCACTTGTTCGATTCGCTGCTCGTCCTGCCAAGCGTTAGCCACTTCAAGTTGTTCTTGAATGGTCGCCATTTTAGTGAGGTTTTTTTCTGATGGGTCTTCAGTAACGTCATGAATAATCGCATGATAACGTTTAATTAAATCGGCATTTTCTTTCACGCCTTGAGCTATAAAATCAAACACACTGATATCTGATGACTCTGGTGGATCTTGTTCCAACATAGCTACTTGCATAGTGTTAGATTTAAGTATCTGGCCATCATCTAAAACTTGAAAACCCATTAATACTTTCATTAATGTAGATTTTCCAGCCCCGTTTCTACCGACTAAACAAATTCGTTCGCCTGTTTGTATACTTAAGTCCGTTTTATCAAGGACCTTGTCTTCACCAAAGGCTAATTCACCTTGGGAAATACGAATTAATTCCATAAACTACACTAACTCCAAAATTTGTTTCTGTTCGAATGGCCAAAATAATTTTTCTTGATCTGATACACGCTCTAAAACAGGAATACTGATACGATAAAGCTCAAGTAACTTTTCATCGTCGATAATATCTACCACATCAAGTTCTCCTGCTGGCATAACGGCTATACATAATGCTAAAGCGTCTTCACATAAATGACAGCCTTCGCTGCCATAAAGTTTAAATTTTACCGACATATCAACTAGCCTTGCGGGTGATCAACCAACTATTGTGAATATGTTTATTACGCTGAAAATCTTTATCGCGAGTTTTATCACTTAATTCTTGAACCTTTAATCCTAATGCCGCTATAGCATCAAAATCCATTTTAAAGTTACGTTTATTATTGGTGAAAATTAACTCTCCACCATCAGCTAACGAAGCAACACCATCGGTGATTAAACTAATATGATCACGCTGAACGTCAAAACTTTCCCCCATTCGCTTTGAATTAGAGAACGTAGGTGGGTCAATAAATACCACGTCAAATTTTTGCTCATTCTTCTTCAACCACTGCAAACAATCTGCTTGGATAAAGTCATATTTATGACCACTTAGGTTATTCAATACGAAGTTATCTTGCGCCCAACTTAAATAAGTATTAGACATATCAACGGTTGTTACAGTATCGGCACCATGTAATGCCGCTTGCAAAGAAACCGAACCCGTATAGGCAAATAAATTTAACAACGATTTACCGGTAGATTTTTTAGCAACAATTTGACGCGTTTTACGGTGATCTAAGAAAAGCCCGGTATCTAAATAATCCCAGAGGTTAACTTTTAACTTAGCGCCGTATTCATGCACTACCATCGACTTTTTGGTTTGCTCAACACGTTGGTATTGTTCTTTACCTTTTTGCTTTGCGCGCGTTTTAATAATGACTTTGTCAGTAGGAACACCAAGCACTTTGGGGGCAAAATAAACGACTTCTTGTAATCTTTTCGCGACTTTCTCAGGATCAATAATCGCTGGGGCTGTGTATTCATGTATAACTAGGTGATCGCCATATACATCAACAGCGACATTATATTCAGGAATGTCAGCATCATATAAGCGGTAACATTCAATGTTTTCTTGTTTCAGCCAGCTTTTTAAATTCTTTTTATTTTTTAATAAACGATTACCAAAATCTGAATCTTTTTGCTCAAACTCAGCATTAACATTACTGCTCGATACTTGCTTGTCATCTAAGTTATAAAGTGCAAATTGGCAATCTAATGGACCATTTTTAAACTTATAGCGTTTTAAAGTTACCATTTTCATCATGGCTAACAATTCAACATTCGCGGTTAAAACAGCGATACGCCAATTAACAAATTGTGCTTTAAACGTTTGTCCTAATAAGGCAAAGCTTTCCACTAATTCAGGTAATTCACCTATTCGTTCACCATATGGTGGGTTAAATAAAATAGTACCCTTTGGACCAAACGCGTTTTTCATGTCATTGGCATTTTTACAAGAAAACTCGATAAACCTTTGTACGCCTGCATTTTTAGCATTTTGCTGTGCAGTTTTTAATACTCGGCTATCAAGGTCAACACCGAAAACTTTAGCTTTAAGTTGTGTTAAACCAACATGAGATTGTTCAATAGCGGCAGACTTGGCAGCTTTCCACGCATCAGCTTGATGTCCCAACCAAAAATCAAAGCCCCATTGTGCTCTATCAATACCTGGCGCATAACCGGCGGCCATTAATACTGCTTCGATAACTATCGTTCCCGAGCCACACATAGGATCAACTAAAGGTTTAGTTGTATCGTCTAACCAACCAGAACGCGTGATAATGGCAGCCGCTAAATGCTCTTTTAATGGTGCAGCACCAGAATGCTCTCGGTAACCACGTTTAAATAAGCTACGACCAGAGAAGTCTAAGTAAATAACAACTTTTTGCTTTAATAAGCGCGCTTGAAAACTTATCTGTGGAGTAGATTTATCTACTGACGGACGTTCCTGGTTTAAATCACGAAAATGGTCAACAACAGCATCTTTAACTGTTAAAGCACCAAACTGACTGTTTCGAATTTCATCACTAGTACCAACAAAGTCAATCGCGAAGGTACTATCAACAGAAAATAGTTCAGACCAGTTAATCGACTTAGCTACAGCATAAAGTTCGTCTTTATTAACTGCATCACCTTCACCCAACTTTAAGAGTATGCGAGTTGATAAGCGAGAGCGCAGACAAATGTGGTAGGCATGCTCGATAGTTGAGTTAAAATAAACGCCTTCAGGCTTTTGAACAACTTGTTCAGCTTTCAAATCTTTAAGTTCTTGCGCCAGTAATATTTCTATACCTGGAGAGGTTAATGCTAAAAATTGCTGCATATAGGTTTTCCAATCTAATTTATGCCGCGATTATAAACAAAGACACGTTCTACTTATAGGCATTTTACAAATTAGCGCCAACTATCTCTGAAGTTATGCTGTTTTATTTCAAATTTAGTCAATTTTTAGCTAATTGTCTGAATTACGAGTCATTCAAGAGTAAAAAAACAGCAACTATAAAATAAATCAAATTAATACCTAAAATAAACTTAAAACAGGTTGCAAATCAGCTGATGTATCCTTATTATACGCCTCGCTTTCAGGTAGCAAGTAATTGCCACCTAGCAGCATTCTTCAAGCTAGAATTAAAACAGGCCAATCGGACGCGGGATGGAGCAGTCTGGTAGCTCGTCGGGCTCATAACCCGAAGGTCGTAGGTTCAAATCCTGCTCCCGCAACCACTTCTTTAAAATATTAGAATGAAAATAAATATTAATTCTTAAGTTTGAATTAAAATAACTTGGCTTGTCTAATTTATTAGACCATTCGGACGCGGGATGGAGCAGTCTGGTAGCTCGTCGGGCTCATAACCCGAAGGTCGTAGGTTCAAATCCTGCTCCCGCAACCAATTCTTAAGTTTGAAT